>JAJZLX010000595.1:0-2886 GCA_021850555.1 Pseudomonadota bacterium
GCGAGGAGGACAGTGAAGCCGGCGCGCATGGCCGGATCGTGCCACGCAGTCAGCACTTCGTCCTCATCTTGACCAATTGCATCCGGTATCGAAATAATTAGGGACTACAGCCGCAGTACCGTGAAGGGAAGGATGACCTTGCCGTAGTCCGATTGCTTGTAATCGCCGCGCAGCAGATCAGCGACTGACCAGATAAACGAAGAGAGTGCTTGCTGATTCATGAGGTTCCGGGGTTCATTGTTTTGCCCTTCAAGTGGGTAACATACCGGCTCGCGACGTTCCATAGTGAAAGCCGCGATGTGGGTATTTTCTTGCGGCGTTGTTCTTTCAGCGCGTTGGGACCTCATGGGTCCACGGGTTGAATACGTCCACCCGCGCCAATGTGTATTCCCTGACGTCCCGCGACACGACCGTAAGGCCATGATGCTGCGCCGTCGCGGCAATGATGAGGTCGGGCTGGGAGAAGGTATGCCCCGCCTTGCGGCCTTCTTCGAGCAGGAGGCGCCACTTGAACATGATGTCTTCCGTGATCGCCAGCACCCGCTGCTCGAACATCGGCCGCACCTTGTGGGCAAGCCAGTCGTTGAGTTCCGAACGGCGATTGGCATCGGGAAGCAACTCGATGCCGAAGCGAATTTCCGCCAGCGTGACGGCGCTGACGTAAAGCGCCTCCAGCGGCTGGGCACGGACGAAGGCCGCAACTTTCGGCTCAGGCTTCGGCCGCCGAAGCTCGGAAATTATATTGGTGTCGAGGAGCCACCCCGTCACAGCGATACGTCGCGCACGGGCAGGGGCATGCGCCGCGGCTCGATCTCGATCTCGCGGTAGGGCGAGGACTGGATGGCGTCGATGAGCGCCTGTCCAGTGTGGCTACCTTTAAGCCGGTGGAATTCTTCGGCGGCGATGACGACGACCTCGTCGCGGCCGTGCACGGTGACATGCTGCGGTCCTTCGCTGCGCACCCGGCGCACGAGCTCGCTGAAACGGGCCTTGGCGTCTTGCAAGACCCAATGGCCCGCCGGCCGCTTGGTGCGTGGCCGGGCCGGGTTCGAGGGCGGCAACCTGGATTTAATTGATCTAGTCATTCTGACTAGATTACTGTAGATGAGGCAGAGACTCAAGCAAAAAATGCCATGCCCTACGTAGTAGCGCAGCGGTAACTGTGCTCCGCAAAAAAGCGATCAAGCGGCAACCCAGTGGTACTCGTGATGGAGGCCGCCGAGGATGGAGTCCGCTCTTACGGTGTAGGACTCTCCGCGGCGATGCCGTGACTGGGATGTTCGCGGGGTAATCGACGCAGAATCAGGGATGCCGGGCCCGAGGGCCATCGACCCGCGGTCTGTGCCCATCGATTATGAGGATAAGCGTCCATCTCAAATCCACTCTTCTCCAATCTCCTCAATTTGCACCCGGTCCGGGCCGAGACAGCCGCGGAGGCCCCGTGTCCAGGCGTGCGGAAGCGTCTGCAGGCCGCTCAGGAATCGATCGGCACGACCTCGATCTTGGCTTTATGCCCGTGGGCCCGCGCGAGTTTCTCATCGCACGTGAGCATCGGTGCCGCAAGCGCCTCAGCCAGAGCGACGTACGCTGCGTCGTACGCCGATAGGGAAGCGCGCAACCCCCACACCCGGCGGAAAAGTGGTCGGTGCGCATGGCGCTCGATTACCAGTCCCTCGAAATCCATGAGTGCTACATCTGCCCGCGCTACCGTAATCTCCTTCGCCTGCACCAGACGACGCATGGCTTGCGCCACTTCGATGTCGATGAGGTGCGGTGCGTGCAGACGCTCCGCCGGATGCAAGGCACGCGCAGCGATGCGCTCCGCCCGCGCCGTCTGCAGCACCAGTTCCACGGCCGCCGAAGCGTCAAGCACGATCAACGAGCGTCGCGCTCCTCGCGCAGTACCTGGGTCGGCGACAGCGTCCCGCGGTAGGGTTCACGCTGCCCCAGACGCTCGGCCATCTCCTCGGGCGTCGGCTGCTCGGCGATCTTCCGCGCCTCGCGGATCAGAAAATCCGATAGCGATAATCCTGCCATCGCCGCGCGGGCCTTCAACTGCCTGTGCAGCGCGTCCGGAACGTTGCGAAGCTGAATCATCTTGCCCATGTTTATCAGCATACTCGCATGTGCTCCACATGTCCATGACACCCCGTGCTCCGCAAAATCCGCATCAGGCGGCAGCGAGACGGTATTCGTGGTGGAGATCGCAGAGGATGGAGTCTGCTCGTACGGTGTAGGACTCTCCGCGGCGATGCCGTGACTGGGATGTTCGCGGGGTAATCGACGGAGAATCAGGGATGCCGGGCCCGAGGGCCATATGTGGGCGGCCGCGATTGTAATGCTGGACCCAGTCTTTCAGCAGTCTGCGCAGATGTGATTCGGACAGCGGTATGAGCCAGTCGAGGCATTCCCTACGTAGAGTTCCGATGACCCGCTCGCAGAGGGCGTTCATCTTGGGGCAGTGCGGGGCGGATCTGAGTACCTCGATCCCGAGGGCGTGGATCGAGGAGTCGAGGTCTCGGGAGAAAATGCTGTCGCGATCATGGCGCAGGAATCGGTATCGATGATCGATGCCAATCACCTCGCGCAGCTGCTGCAGAGTCCACGCAGCGGTGGGATGTGCCGTGACGTTGCAGTGGATCAACCGACGGGTCCGATGCTCGATCACGACGAATACGTAGAGCATGCGGAAACTCGCCGTGATGGCGAGGCAGAAGTCACAGGCCAAGAAGCCCCGGGCGTGCAGACGCAGGAAGGTGGACCAGCGTAGATCCCCTCGCGAACGGCCCGGAGGATGCCGAGGCATGTACTTGCGCACGGTGCGCGGGGAGACCTGGATGCCGCGCTTCAGCAGAAGATCATTCGTAATCGGTAATTACGCGGCGT
>JAJZLX010000595.1:2896-7722 GCA_021850555.1 Pseudomonadota bacterium
CGCCTTCTGCTTACCGCTTACGATCATTCGCCATGCGCTCCTTGCCCCACAGGGGATTCTCCGTGGCCATCCGCCGGATCAATCCCTGCAGCTGAGGAGGAATCGCTGGGCGGCCGGGACGGGACTTCACTCGCCACAGCCGCTTCCAGGCGCTGCGGTGCCAGCCGAGCAGAGTCTCCGGGCGAACGACGACCAAGGCGTCTCGCCAATCGAAGAGTTTCGACAGCAGGGTCAGTCGGACTCGGGTGACCGGATCGATGCGCCGCGGCTTGATGTCCCGTTCGATATCCAGAGCCCGCTGTCGACAAAGGAAAAGATTCTCCGTTTAGATCGTACGAGTCGAGCGCAGTGTCAGCCGCGGCCACATCAGAGCGTCACAAATCAGGGCGAATAGGGTGGCGAGGCCTGTGCGCATGACGGGATCATGCCACACGAGGAGCGCATCGGCGTCACAATTGCCCGAGAAGCCCAGCTCACGGAATCATTGCGGAGCACAGGTGTCCGACCGGCTCTCCATCAGGGCCTCAGCCGGTGGGTGCTGGTGGTACCGCGACCGGTCCGCAGGCCGCGAGAGAGTGCTCCCGCTGGGTCGTTATCGGGAGGTAGCAATCAAGGGCGCCGGGGCCCGACACCAGTCGCCTCGGCGTCTGCTTGCCTCGGGCATCCCGGTCCGGCAGGTTATGGCAGATTTGCGAATCGTGAGGTGAGCTCGTCGCGTTGGGCAGAAAACCGAGCGGGATTTCGCATCTTCAGCTTACGGAGATTGATGAGCTTCCATTGCGGTGCAGGGAGATACTGCAGGTTGGCGAAGGGCATCAGATCCCATGCCGGTTCGATGCTCACCAGCGACAGCAGGAACTCGCGGTGACGCGAAGTCAAAGCACGTGGCAACTCATCTATGAGGCGACCTTGGGTTTTCTCCAGCGCTTCCAGGGCGACTTCGTCGGTGGTCAGGCCCGCGAATTGGCTTGAGAAGGCAGGTTCGAGCGGCAGTCTGTTCGGAAACAGCACTTCGTGAACCGGGCGGTTGTGGCCGGCAAGATATGCGACGAAGCAGTCCACGAAAGAGGACTGCCAACCGAAGTGCTCCAGCATTTGCAGCACATCGAAGAAGTCTCGGGGATGCTGCCGATCCATCGCAGCGACGAGCTTGCCGCCGTAGAGCTCGGGAAGGTCCAGGACAGGAAGGATGATCTCGGTCGTGAAGAGTTCCTGCGCCCGCGGTACGAGAGGACGTTGGGTGATCGGCAGCACGGTTCCTCGGAGGACGAAATTGACTTCGACCTTGATCTGTTGCCCGTTTCCTTCGACGAGCAGCCTGACATTCTCGCCTCCCTTCGCCGTGGGCAGGTGAGCCCGAAAACCCAGCGCAGAGATCGCGGACTTGGCTGCCTTGAGATCTGCCGCGATCGCTTGCAGTGCCGCTTCGCGATTGAGAGTGTGATCGGTGAAGACTACGTCGATGTCGACGGAAAGACGCGGCATGTCATGCGCAAACAAATTGAGAGCCGTGCCGCCCTTGAGTGCAAAGCGTGGCGAGCGGAACACCGCTGGGGCGACGGTCAGCAGTAACCGCACGGTGTCGACGTACTGCTGGTTCATGGTCGCTTTAGGTCAAGACGTTCGCCGGATTTCGTAACGGCCACCCAGCGCTTCCCCCCGCCGATGCGCTGACTATGCCGCGCGGCAGTCGCCGCCCATGGGAGAGCTAGCTCTCGCCCGAGGAGTTCAGCTAGACGGACGACCTTGATTCTGGTGACGTGTGCGAGCAGCTGATCCAGCACCTTCTCTCGCAGGGTATGAAGGAACTCGACGAACTGCCGCGCTTCTTCGAGCGGCTGAGTCTTCCCAACGTCGCTCAGGAGTTCGAGGAGCGCGCGCTCGGGTACTGAGACGAGTACTTCAGGGCGGCCGGCGGGAAGGGGCTGCAGGCCGGATCCCTTTGGGAGCTGACTATCGAATAGCCGAGTCGCCTGATACCGGCTGGAAAAGCGCTCAGTGAACCAAGCGGGTAATCGCTTGGGCTCGTCGCCCCATAACGTCAGCACCTCTCTAAAACTCACGTTCTGGCGGATCCCGCGCCAGTCGAGAGCCGTCTTGCCGCCGACGTGAAACCCGGCCAGACGGCGACTGAGAAATGCCAGGCAGCCGTCTCGGGAAAGGGTATCGCCGGGCAGCATGTAGACGCCGCGGCCAAGGTGGGTGAGCCACCCGCTACGCGCAAGGTCCGAAGCCCGGAAATCGCTGACCCCGTACTCTCGGAGTGCGGCCGTGCTGAGAGGCTCGCCGCGGGGCAGCTGGACCAGGGCCCTCTTGAATGAAAACCTTGTACTATCTTGGCCCATAAGGTCAAGTATAGCCTGTACTATATGCAGCGCAAGACGATTGCGCGGCATAATTTAATCGCGACACTTGAGCTTATAAATCAATTTCCGGGTCTCTGTATGCTGCCTGACCGTGCGCCCGCGCACCGCACGCTCGCCCCGGGGACGGGACCCTTTCCGGCAGCGTTCAGGGTAAAGCGTACACTGCTCGTCGGTGGCTGCGAGCAGATCGATCTCTGGCGCCAGGCCCCCTCGGAGCACCAGCACCTGAAGTTCAAGGAGGCCAAGAATCAGTTCGACTCACGTAAGCTGAGCGAGTACTGCGTGGCCCTCGCGAACGAGGGCGGCGGTGTGTTGTTGCTCGGCGTCGCGGACGAACCCCCGCGCAAGGTGGTCGGCACACAGGCATTTCCGGATACGGTGGCTGCGGCGGAGAGGCTGTTCGAGCTTGTCGGTTTCCGAGTCGACATCGAGTCGATCGCGCATCCAGATGGCCGCGTTGTGGTCTTCCACATTCCGTCCCGCCCGCACGGTACGGCCTATCACCTCGACGGCAAATACCTGATGCGAGCCGGAGAGGCGCTGGTGCCGATGAGCGAGGATCAATTGCGCCGAATCTTTGCGGAAGGGCAGCCTGATTGGCTCGATGAGCCGTCGCGAGCGGGTCTCGATGGTCAGCAGGTGGTGGAACTGCTCGACACGCAGACGTTTTTCGAACTGCTCAACCTGCCGTACCCGACAGGCCGCGGTGGTGTCATCGAGCGGCTGATGCACGAGCGATTGGTAGATCAGGCGGGGGCTACGTTCAGCATCCGCCGGCTCGGCGCGCTGACGCTGGCAAGACGGCTGTGGGATTTTCCAGACGTGTCTCGCAAGGCGCCGCGCGTTGTCGCGTACGCGGGTACTTCGAAGCTGGAGACCCGGGTCGACGAGACGTTCACGCGCGGTTATGCGGTGGGCTTTCAGGAATTGGTACGGTTTGTGATGGCGCAACTCCCGCAGAACGAGATCATCGAGGATGCGCTTCGTAGGGAAGTAAAACTGGTTCCGGATGTAGTGATCCGAGAGTTGATTGCGAACGCGCTCATCCACCAGGATTTCTTAGTGGGCGGGGCATCGGTCATGATCGAGATCTACGGCAATCGCGTGGAGATCTCGAATCCCGGAGAGCCGCTTGTCCCGCTCGAGCGTTTCATCGACGGCTATCAGTCTCGCAATGAGCGGCTGGCGGACTTGATGCGCCGGACGGGCATCTGCGAGGAGAAGAGCAGCGGCATCGATCGCGTTGTGCAGGCAGCCGAGGCGTATCAGTTGCCAGCGCCGGATTTCCGCACCGGCTTTCGGCGTACGTCGGTGACGATCTACGGACCGCGTCCGCGCCTGCTACCAGCATTGCGCGCTGAAGTGGGTCATGGCCGAGCGGATGACGAACCAGTCGCTGCGCGAGCGGTTCCACCTGGATGAGGGCAAGGCGGCAGTCGCCTCACAGGTGATTGCAGCGACCATCGAGGCCGGGCTGATCAAGCCGGACGAAAGCGTCGGTGGGTCGCGGAAGTTCGCCCGCTACCTACCGTTCTGGGCTTGAAGCTTATTTAAAACCAATGGCGATGCCATCGGGCAATGGGTAAATAAAGCAGGAAAAATCAATAGGTTGCTTATTCAAGGTTTTCCCTACTGTACGGCTGCCGCCCGCGCTTCAGTCAAGGTCTCGGCGCTACCGGCGCCGCGGGCGCAACTGCGCCAGGTCTCTGCGCTATGGCCGGCAGGCCGGCACTGCTTCACCTACTTCAACCTTACCCGCAACTACCGAGGATCTCTCGGTAGTTCAAGCCGAGAGCGGCGAGTCCGGCGCCATGGCGTCATGTCGAGCACTACAACCTGGACGCCGCGCAGGGTGCCCAGTAGGTTCGAGAGACGCTTCAGGGCGAACCGGGCTATCTCGTCTGATAACGTATCGCAATTCCATTCAAGGCAGATCGGAATCCATCTGCCGGCGGGTGCGACCCATCGCGCTCATGATGGTGTCGAGCACCCGATCCAGTGCTTTGCCGACGTCCTCGGCGAGAAAGCGAAGCACCCAATAGCCATTCATTTGCAACAACTGATCCTTGTGCCGGTCACGGCGGTACGCTTCGGTGTCCGAGAGACACTCGGTGCGGTCCAATTCGATTGCCAGACGCGCATCAGGGCAGAGCAAGGCAACTTCGATGCTGCCGGCGGCATCGAGTGTAATGGGTAGACTCTCGTTGAGGCGAAAGCGGCCCCGGGTCTCGGGCAGGGTCTCGAGGCGCCGGAAGAGGAAGGTCTCGGCGCTGCGTGCGCGCCCGACGCCTCCAGCATCCTCGGGAACCCGTGTCGCCTGGAGGAATAGACCAGCGAGAGGCGTATCCACCCCATCGCGCACCAAGCGCTGGATGCTGCCTGCGTAGTCGCGCTTCCAGAGCGGGTCCGAGGGCAGGGCAACCTCCGCCGGCCAACCATCGATCGCGCTGGCCGGCAACA
>JAJZLX010000422.1 GCA_021850555.1 Pseudomonadota bacterium
GCGCGGCGCGCGCCCTGTCCCGCAGACGGCCCGCCCTGACGGGCCGATGGCAGACAGCTGGCAAGCGGGAGCACACTCCAGCGCGAGAGCATTTCGGCCGAGACGAAGTAGGCGAGCGCATCCCGTGCCGGCAGCGCTGCAATGAGTGCAATCCTCAGCAGGAGCGATAATGCGACGGCGATCGCACCGTAACTGCCGATTCGGCTGTCTCGCATGATGGCGAGCACCCGATCGGCCGTCGCTCCGCCCCCGAAGCCGTCGGCGCTGTCGGCGAGTCCGTCTTCGTGAAGGGCGCCGGTGATGAGCACCAGGAATACCACAGAAGCGGTGGCCGCAGCGGTGGCTGCGAAGTGCGGACGAAGAGCGGCGTCGATACCCGCGGCCGCCAGTCCGAGCAGCGCCCCGACCAAGGGGAAATAGGGTGCCGCCTGCGCGAGCGCCACCTCACCGAGCCACCGCTGCGGGAACGGAATGCGCGTGAGAAATTGAACTGCGCCGAGGAATCCGCGAGTCAGGCGCCTCATGCGTTCGCTGTGCTCACCCCTGCCGATGCGAACGTCGCCATTTCCGTCAAAATGTGCATGGCCGAGGTGATAATCGGCATCGCCAGCACAGCACCCGTGCCCTCGCCGAGGCGCATGCGTAGCTCCAGAATGGGTTTGATACCGATGTGGTGCAGCAGGTGAGCGTGCCCGGGCTCCTCGGAGCGGTGGCCAGCAAGCAGATAATCGCGCACGGGCGGGGCGAGCGCGACGGCGAGCGCGGCGGCAGCCGTGGCGATGAAGCCGTCGACGACTATGATCTTGCGGTGACGCGCAGCGCCAAGAAAAAAACCCGTCATCGCCGCGATCTCAAGACCGCCTACGCAGCGGAGCGCCTCGAGCGGCGCGACCGTCTCGGTGCGCCATAGGGGTACATGCTTGCTCAATGCCTCATCGATCACCTGTTGCTTGCTCTGACGCGCAGCCGAACTGATGCCGGTACCCGCCCCCGTGACCGCTTCGACCGGCTGGCGGGTAACAGCGGCGGCGAGGGCGCTGGCCGCGGTGGTATTGCCGATCCCCATCTCTCCGGCAGCCACCAGGCGCGCGTCCCGGCTGTGGGCGTCATGGGCGGCCTCCAGACCGACGTTCAGCGCATCGGCCAGCTCGCGCTGCGACATCGCTGGCTCGACGCGCAGGTTGCGGCTACCGCGGCGTACCTTACGTTGCCACAACGCAGTGTGAGCGGGGAAATCGGCATTCACTCCAATGTCGATGATCGTCAGCTGCACGTCATGAAGCCGCGCGAGCACGTTGATGGCCGCGCCGCCATGCAGAAAATTCTCGACCATCTGCGCAGTCACGGCGCTCGGGTAGGCACTCACCCCCTCCTGAGTCACACCATGGTCGGCGGCGAACACGTAAGCGGCCTTACGCAGTGGCAGCGACCAGTTGCCTTCAGCGATGGCATAGCACTGCGCGGCGATGGCTTCCAGCTGCCCGAGGCTGCCCGGCGGCTTGGTCAGCTGATCCAGCCGCTGATCGGCCTCGATCCGCAAACGCTCTGTCACGGGGCGGATGTGCGCCAGTGTTTCCTGCAACGACGCGGGAATGATATCGTTCATGTCCAACGGACCTCTCTGATGAATACTATGGTTCCGGCCAGGCGGGCATGGCGCGGGCCCGGCTGCGGCATGCCGTCGAATCTCATCGGGATCGCCGCGCTCGTCCGCGCAGACTGAAGTCGACGGCGTGCAATGATCGAGCTCATTGCGGCTATCCCTTGAGCTCCAAAGGCAACCCCGCGACCGTGAACGTGACGCGATCGCAGAGCGTCGCCAGTGTCTGATGGAGTTCGCCGCTGGCGTCGAGGAAGCGGCGCGACAGCTCACCGAGCGGCACGACCCCAAGGCTCGTTTCGTTACTGACGAGAATGAGCATACCGCTGAGTTCCGCCACCGCATCGCAGAGACTGCGGCGCTCGTCGTCAAATCGCTCGGGTCTCAAGCACAGCAGGTTGGTGAGCCAGAGCGTCAGGCACTCGACCAGCAGGCACCGATCGGGCGAGGCGTTGCCGAGCAGTACGCGACCGAGTGCGAAGGGTTCCTCGACCGTGACCCATTCTGGTGGGCGGCGGGCGCGGTGTTGCCTGATCCGCGCGTGCATCTCGGCATCATCCGCGGGAATCGCGGTGGCGACATACAGCACTGGGCGGCCGCTCGCGCGGGCGCGCTGCTCCGCCAGCCGGCTCTTGCCCGAGCGCACTCCGCCGAGAATCAGCTGCTTCATCGGGGGGTTGTCCTTTGCGGCCGGCTCCCTATTTCGCCGGGCTCGATGCAGCCGAGCAGCAGCCTCAGGCGCAGGGAACTCTCCACGGCATCCGCCAGGTCCTCGAGCGCACGCTCGCGTCGCAGACGATGATCGAGCGCAATGGGCGCGGGGAGCCCGGCCCAGGTGAGCAATGCGCTGCACGCGGCCGGCTCTTCGAACAACCCGTGCACATACGTGCCTAGGACCTGTCCGTCCGCCGAGATCGCCCCGTCCACTCGTCCGTCCTCGAGCTCGATCAGCGGGCGGGCGAGCCCCGCACCGGTGCTGCGGCCCATGTGGATTTCGTAGCCGCGGACCGAGGCGGACGTCAGCGTCAGACGGCCGCTGACATTGCGCAGCTGCTTGTCTCTTTCCAGGGTGGTGTGCAGATCGAGCCAGCCGAAGCCCTGAACGGTCCCCGCGTATCCCTCGACTCCATGCGGATCGGCGATCGTCTCGCCGAGGATCTGCAAGCCGCCACAGATGCCGATCAGCCGGCCGCCGTAGCGCAGGTGACGTGCGAGGTGTTCGCCCCAGCCACGCTCGCGCAGCCAGGCGAGATCGGCGCAGACGGACTTCGAGCCGGGCAGGATGATGAGATCGGCGCCCGGCACATCGAGCGGGTCCACGGTGTAGCGGAAGTCGATCTGCGGGTGCTGGCGCAGCGGATCGAAATCGGTGTGGTTGGAGATTCGCGGCGTGACCGGCACGACCACGCGCAGCCGCTTCGCCTGCGCAGCCTGTGATTCCGGCTCGCGGCGGATGCCGTCCTCGGCGTCGAGGTGGAGGTTCTCGAGGTACGGCAGCACGCCGAAGACCGGCTTGCCGGTGCGCGTCTCGAGCCACTCGAGCCCGGGATCGAGCAGTGCCCGATCGCCACGGAACCGATTGATCACGAAGCCGGTGACGCGCACACGCTCGGACTGGCTGAGCAGCGCCAGCGTGCCGACCAGCTGCGCGAACACCCCTCCGCGGTCGATGTCCGCGATCAGCGCCACGGGGCAATCGATGGCTTCGGCGAATCCCATGTTGGCGATATCGTTGGCGCGCAGGTTGATTTCGGCCGGGGAGCCCGCGCCTTCCACCAGGATCAGCTCGTAGGCAGAGGCCAGGCGGTGGTAGGAGTCGAGCACGGCCTGGCGCGCGATCCGCTTGTATTCGTGGTAGCCGGCCGCATCGAGCGCGCCGATCGGCCGGCCCTGAATGATCACCTGTGCCCCACGGTCGCTTTCCGGCTTGAGCAGCACCGGATTCATGTCCGTCGTCGGGGCGATGCCCGCCGCCTGGGCCTGCAGCGCCTGGGCGCGACCGATCTCGCCGCCATCGCTCGCCACCGCGCTGTTCAGCGACATGTTCTGCGGCTTGAAGGGCGCGACGCGCACGCCCCGGCGTCGCAGCACGCGGCACAGACCCGCGACCAGCGTGCTCTTGCCCGCATCGGAGCTTGTGCCCTGGATCATGAGTGCGCGGGCGGTCATGACCGGTGCTCCTGATACGCCACGAGTGCGCGCTCGAGGCGCGCCCACTCGGCATCGTGAGCGGGTAGGCCGAAACGCAAGCCGCGCGGTGCATCGAACAGGCGAGTGAGGATGCCCTCGCGCGCCAGAGCGTCATGAATTTCGGCGGCGGCCGGTGTAGGTACCCATTGAAACAGGCTGCAGCCGCCTGCGGGGGGGAACCCGCAGCCCTGTAGGAGTGCGGTGAGGCGCGCGCACTGCGCGTGAAGTCGTGCGCGCATGGCGCTGTGCCAGGACCGGTCGGCGAGTGCGTGTTGCGCGATGAGGCGGGACGGGCCGGAGATGGTCCAGGGTCCCAGGCGTTCGGCAAGCGCGTCGAGGAACCCTTGGGTAGCCAGCACGAACCCGACGCGCGCGCCCGCGAGCCCGAAGAACTTACCGAGTGAACGCAGCACAATGAGCCCCTCACGCTGGGTGCAAGAGACGATGGAGTCAGACGGGTCCGCATCGGCGAAGGCTTCGTCGACGACCAGCCAGCCCCCACGGGCGGTCAGGCGCGTATGCCACTGAAGGAGCTGAACGCGCGAAATGCGCTCTCCGGTTGGGTTGTTCGGATTGACGAGCACCAGCACATCGAGCAAGTCCGCGGCGGAGGGGCACTCGGCGAGCGTGACCGGCGCGACTTCGTGTCCCGCCTCGCGCCAGCGCAATGCATGCTCGGCGTAGCTCGGGGCGAGCACACCCACCGTCCCGGGCGCGCGCAGTTGCGGCAGATGCATGATCGCGGCCTGTGAGCCGGCGATCGGCAGGACCTGAGGCACACCGAAATAGCTCTGTGCCGCCTCGAGAAGTCCGTCATCATCCTCTGGCAGGCGGGCCCAGGCCGAGCGGGGCACATCGATGCCGCACCATGACGTCGGATTGATTCCAGTCGACAAGTCGAGCCACTGCTCGAGCGTCATGCCGTAGCGCTGCGCCGCGCGGCGTATCCTTCCTCCATGTTCAAGCATTGAGCCACCGCCAGAGTCCGATGAGTGCCACGACACCGATCCACAGCAGCAACGCGCGCAGAACGAGACGTCGGGCGCGGGAAATATCGCCGATATCGGCTGGCCGTCCCTCGCCCAGGGTGGACCGTTCGTGCCAGCGTCCGTGGTAGAAGGCCCCGCCGCCCAGGCGGACCTGCAATGCGCCGGCACCGGAAGCCATCACCGGACCGGCGTTGGGACTGTCCCATGCCGGGGCCTGGAGCCTCCAGCAGCGCAGCGCGGCCCCAGCGTGACCTACCACCACATAGCTGAGCGCAGTCAGGCGTGCGGGCAGGAAATTCACCAGGTCATCGAGTCGGGCCGCCGCCCACCCGAACTGACGATAACGGTCGGTCCGGTATCCCCACATCGCATCCAGCGTATTGATGAGTCGGTAGGCCAGTGCCCCCGGGACTCCGGTCAGGAGGAACCAGAACAGCGCACCGAATAGCGCATCATTGCCGTTTTCGAGCAACGACTCCACGGTCGCGCCAGCGATCCGGTGGGCATCCATGTCCGAGGTATCGCGGCTCACGATCGCCCCAACGCGGCGACGGGCGTCGGCTAGATCGCCGCGGTGCAGCGCACGTTCGACTGCAATAGCATGCTCATGCAAGCTCCGGTGGCCGATGACGAGATAGAGAAACCCGATAGCGAGCAGTGGAGCGATGCGGGAGTATTGATCAAGCGTCCAGAGCGCGAGTACGGGGGGCGCCACGGCCGTCAGCACTGCAATCACACCGCCAAGATGCGCGTGCGCTGCCGCGTTTGCACCGGGGCCGCGGATGGCGCGGGGATTCAGCCATCCCTCCAGGCGTTGTGCGAGCGCCCCAAAACCAACCAGCGGGTGCCAGTGATGGGGCTCGCCAAGCAGTCCATCGAGCAGTGCCGCGGCGATGATCTCGAACGCTGTCATGGCGCCTCGCGGCGCCCAGAGGAATCGGCAGAATCGGCGAGCTCCATTTCCGTTGCCGCCGCGCTCGGTTGAGCCATCTCCTGGGCGCACTGCGTGATGATCTCGCGTAGCTGGCGCAACCCATCGCTCAACGCGGCAGGACCCGGCTGCAGGATGTCGCAGGACTTGACCTCGAACAGCCGCCCGTGACGCACCGCTGGGATATCCCGCCACCCGGGGCGCTCGAGCACGCGGCGGCGATTGAACTTCTTGCCGCACCATGAGGCGATCAGCACATCCGGTGCACGTCGAACCACCTCGCGCGGATCGGCGATGACGCGGTCCTTGGCACCCGGTCGTACGGAAAGTTCCGGGAAACAGTCCTCGCCGCCGACGATCCCGATGAGCTCCGCAGTCCATCGTATGCCGCTGATCAGCGGCTCGTCCCATTCCTCGAAGTACACGCGCGGCCGGCAGGGCAGCGCGAGCGCGGCGCGGCGGGCCGCCTCGAGTCCGCCGCGCAACTTGTCGATCAGTGCCTGCGCACGCGCGTGCGCCCCGACGATCCTGCCGAGCAAGTCGATGAAATCGAGGATCTCCTCGATGCTGCGCTGGTTGAAAATGTGCACCTGCAGACCCGCACGGACCAGCTCGGTGGCGATGTCGGCCTGCAGATTGGAGAATCCGAGCACGAGGTCCGGCTGGAGCTCCACGATGCGCTCGATCTTGGCGCTCGTGAATCCGGAAACCTTCGGTTTCTCACGGCGCGCTCGCGCCGGCCGCATCGTGAACCCGGAGATGCCGGCGATACGATCGTCCTCGCCCAGGAGATAAAGGGTTTCCGTGGCCTCTGCGCTCAGGCAGACGATGCGGCGCGGCCCCGGGCTCATTTGGCGTCCTCCGGCCAGCGATTCTCGTACAACATGTCGGCGAGCGGTCGCGGCTGACGCCAACGCTCGATTGCGAGGCGCGGCGCCGGATCGAACGCCTGCACGTGGCCGAGGCACAGCACCGCGATCGGCCGCGCGTTGGGCGGAAAGCGCAACAGAGTGGCGAGCGCGTGCGGCTCGAACATCGAGACCCAGCCGAGACCCAGTCCTTCCGCTCGGGCGGCGAGCCAGAGGTTTTCAATGGCGCACGCCACGGACGCCAGATCCATCTCCGGGAGCGTCCTTCGACCGAAGAGTTCCTTCGCCCCACCCTCCAGCAAGGCGCAAATCAGCAGCTCACCGCAGTCGAGAATCCCCTCGACTTTCAGCCGCAGGAATTCGTCACGGCGCCCGCCGAGCGCATCGGCCGTGCGGGCTCGCTCCTCTTGCACCAGCGCGTGGATCGCGACGCGCACGTCAGAATCGGTGATTCGCAGGAACCGCCATGGCTGGGACAGGCCGACGCTGGGGGCGGCATGTGCGCCCTCCAGGATACGCCCGAGCGTCTCGGGCTCGATCGGCGTACGCACGAAGCTGCGTACATCGCGACGCTCGCGAATCACACGGTAAATCGCCGCGCGGTCCGCCTCGTCGTAGCGGTGGATGGAGTGGCTCAAGGCTTAAACAGGGCCGCGGCGGCCCGCGGGTTGGAGGGAAAGTAGAAATGGATATAGCTGGCGATCAACGCGCCCTGGCGGAACACGGCTTCGCCGCAGCCTCCCCTCTGCGTGGTCGCATACCGCAGCGGCTCGAGCGAGGTCTGCAGGCGTGAGTGATGGAAGCTGTGGCCGCGCAGCTCCCCTTGCGCGAACGCGACGCTCTGCAGCGCAATTGCCTGGAGCTTCGGTTGCATCGCCGTCTCGCCCGGAAGAAGCCCTGCCATGGCGTGCCGGCGGCCTTCGAGGTCGACCAGGTGCTCGAACAGCAACATCATCCCACCACATTCGGCCAGCAGCGGCTTGCCGGCCTCGACATGGCGGCGCAGTGCCTCGTGCAGAGGGCGGTTGGCCGCGAGCCGTTCGGCATGGAGTTCCGGATAGCCGCCCGGCAGGTAGATGGCGTCAGCCGGAGGCGGCACGTCCTGTAATGGCGAGAAAAAGCGGGTCGTGGCACCCATCGCCT
>JAJZLX010000183.1 GCA_021850555.1 Pseudomonadota bacterium
CCGCTCGCTCCGGTCGCCTACAACCCGGCGGGGACCCAGGAGACCTTCGGACGACGCTCCGCGCCACGCGTGGAAAAGAATTGTCGCGTCACGGTGCATGTCGCGCCCAGCTCGCCGCCCCTGTCCGGGGTACTGCACGATCTCTCGGCGACCGGCATCAGCCTCTACACTGCCGTACCGGTGCCCGCCGGCCGCAACATCCGGATCGAAACCCTCGGCATGGACCTGGTCGCCCACGTCCTGCGGGTTCAGCCACGCGAACGCACCTACCTGGTGCGCGGGTTCATCCTGACCGCGCTGTACAGCCGCAAGAATCCTGTGCCCGCACCCCAGACCGTTTGAGCGGCCCGCACCGCTCAGCGCTTCGAGGCGCCGGGCTGCTGGGCCAACGCCTCGCGCAACTCGCGCAGGCGCGGCGGCTTGGAGAGCACCGAGTCCACGCTCGTGGGCACGTCGCCTTCTTCCACCAGCCGCCGTCCCCACCCCGTCAGCAGCAGCACCAGCGTCTGCGGACACGCGGCCTTCACTGCAGCTGCGACCTGCCGCCCATCGACGTAGGGCATGCCCAGATCGGTGATGACCACCTCGTAGGGCTCTCCGGCCGCCTGCGCTGCGCGGAACGCGTCGATCCCGGCCCGGCCGCCGTCAGCGGTCACGACCGTATGTCCGTCGCCGCTCAGCGCCTCGCGCGTGGAGAACAGAATGCTTGGGTCATCGTCCACGAGCAAAATCCGCCGCGGCGCGACCGCAAGTGGCGGCGGCACACCGTAGACGACACCACCCTCGAGCGCTACCGGGAAACTCAATGTCACCCGCGTGCCGGCGCCGGGGGTGCTCGCGATCTCGATCTCCCCGCCGTGCCGCTGCATCGTCCCGAAGACCATGGGCAGCCCGAGCCCCGTGCCCCGCTCGCCTTTGGTGGTGAAAAACGGCTCCAGACATCGGGCACGGGTCGCCTCATCCATGCCCACACCGGTATCGCCCACCTCGAGCCGCACCTGTCCGGTCCCGCCGCTCGAGGATCCGGCCGGCCCGATCGATTGTGTGCGCAGCGACAGCCGTCCGCCCCGGGGCATGGCGTCGGCCGCGTTGAACACGAGGTTGGTGACAGCGTCGCGCAGTTCGGTCTCGACGCCCGGCACCGGCGGCAAGTGCGCCTCGAGTGCGGTCTCGAGCTCGATCTGCACGCCCTGGCGCTGCGGCATGTCGCTCCAGCGGGCGCGCGTGAGGTCGAGGACCTGTATCACCAGGGCATTCAGATTCACGGGCGAAAGCGCCTGGTGCGGCTCGCGCGGCCGGTAGAACTCACGCATGCGCTCCACGGTGTGCGCCACTTGATCGACGGCCCGCTGAATCACCTGCAGCGGATTCCTGACATCGGCCGGCAGCGTCCGATCCTCCAGCAACATATCCGTGTACAGCATGATCGGTGATATGGCGTTGTTGACGTCGTGAGCGATGCCGCTCGCCATGGTGCCGAGGGCGAGCAGGCGCTCGTGCTGCAGCACCGCCTGCTGGGTCTGGCGCAGGTCCTCATACGCGCGCTGCAGCGCCTGATACAGCTGGGCCTGGTAGGCGGCGAGGGCCACGTGCTCGCTCAGCTGGCGCAGAAACTCGCACTCGCCGCTGCTGAAGCTCCCCGGCGCGCGGCGGGCCGCCAGCAGCACGCCGAACACTCGACTCTCGACGTGCAGCGGCGCCGCCACCAGCGCCCGCAGACCCGCGCGGGCCAGGCGCTGGGCGAAGGGAAATGCGATGGCCGCCAGCTCCGCCTCGTAGACCAGCTCGCCGCGTACGCAGCGTGAGAGCCCGCTCCGGTCGATGGGAATGGTCGCGCGCTCGGCCATGGCCAGCTCGCGCGCAAGCGGCGCGCTGTCCCCGCCCACCCGCATGACGGTCAGGCAGTTCTCGCCCGCGTCGTACTCGCTGATCGAGCAGAAATCGAGCCCGAGCTGGGTTTCCAGCGTACGGATCACCACCTGAAAGATACTGTCGACGTCCTGCCGCTCGCCCATCGCCCGGGTGACGGCATCCAGCAGACTCAACCGCGCAAGCTGCGCTTCGAGCTTGTCTTGGGCCTCCCGCCGCTCGGTCACGTCGCTCGCCGCACCGAACCACTCGATGATCCGGCCCGCCTCGTCCTCGAGGGGGACGGCGCGCGAGGCAGCCCAGCCGAGCGTGCCGTCCACCCGATGCACGCGATACTCGAGCTGGAACGTGCTGCGGGTTCGGATCGCGTTCTCAATGGCGGCCGTCATCCGTTGTTGATCGTCGGGGTGAATGTACGTGTCGAGCCAGGTGCGGCTCGGGTCCGTTTGATCGGCCATGAAGTTGCGGCCCTGGAGGTAGCGCATCTCGCTCCAGTCGGGGCTCATCTGATAGATGACGTCCGAAGTGGCGTTCACGAGTGCCCGGAAACGCCGCTCGCTCTGCGCCAGCGAATCGTTGACGCGGGCAAGCTCGGCCGTACGCTGCGCGACCCGGCTCTCGAGCTCGCCGTTCAGCGCCCGCAGCGCCGCCTCGGCCCGCCGTCGGCCGGCGAAATCGCGCCGGATCACCACGAGCGCCAGGCCCGCCACCAGAAAGGCCAGCACCCCGCCGCCCGCCAGTGTCTCCTCCGTACTCAGCGTGCGCCGGTGCGTCTGCACCTGCCGTTGTGCGAAAAGACCGCCCTCGGTGGCGCCCATGCGCTGCAGGATGTCCGCGATCCGATCGACCGTGCCGCGATGGGCACGCGCCCGGACGGCTTGCGCCTGCGCGGCGGCGAACCCTTCGGTCTGGCGCAGGTCGATCAACCGGGTCAGGCCCGCCAGCCGGGCGTCGATCAGCGGCGCAAGCTGCCGGAGCCGGCGCTGCTCGAGCGCATTGTCGGTCGTGAGGTGCGTCAGCGCACCGTACGCATGCTCCGCAGCACCGAGGTCGCGCCGGTAGCTGTCGAGGTCGGCGCGATCGGCCGTCAACAGGAAATCCCGCTCGCTCGATTCCGCGGCGGTCAGGTCGGCGGCAAGCCGCTGCAGCTGAGTCCGCACCGACACGGAGTGTGCCACCCAGCCGGCATCCCGGGTCAGCTGCTCGAGACTGACGAACGCCACGACCGCAATCAGTACCACACAGGCCAGCGCGAAGGCGAAGCCTGCCTCGATCTTACGCTCCGCGGACCACTCCACGCTCCCTCCAGTGACCGGACTCGGCTCGTGTCGAAAGGTTGGTACGATTCCGGCATCCGCACTGAGCCACCACGATACGCGCCCGTCCGGGCCGGCGCCACCGGCGAAGTTCCGGCCGGCTTAGCTCAAAACAATGGGCCCCCGAAGGGGCCCATTGCCAGGGAAGCGAACGGCGCGATCCTATTCCATATTGTAGGTGAATCCAATCGTCATGAAGCGGCCCACGGCACCGTCCTCTTCCAGGGCGGGGTCATACGGATAGAAGAGACTCCCGCCGCCGTAGGTCTGCACGTCCAGCGGCGGCTGCTTGTTGAACAGGTTCGTCACCGAGGCGTGGATCTGCCAGCTGTCGTTGACTTGATAGGCGGCATAGACGTTCGTCTCGAGGAAGTACCCCACGGTGCAGAACGGTCTCTGGTTTGCGGGCACGGGACCGCTCGTCACCGCCGGGAACTCGCCGTTGTAACCCAGTGCGAGGCCACAGGTCGGAATGCCGGAGGATGGATCGACGATGCTGAAGTGCCCGATGAAGTCTATGCTGGGAGTGATCGTCAAAGGTCCCTTGTTCCAGCTCAGGCTCGCGTTGACGCGGTCCTTCGGGTTACCGGTGTCGCCCGACACGCCCGAGGGGCCGTGCGTCCCGGCAAGCTCGAACGTATTGCCGCCGACCAACAGCTTGTACGTCAACTCATGTGTCCAGGTCGCCTCGCCCGTGAAGCGGCCGAAGCGCCCCCAGTCCCAGTGATACTTCAGGTCCACATCGAACCCGCTCACGTCGATCGACTGGGCGTTCACGTACGGGAAGGCCTCGTACTCGATCGGTCCCACCGGGGTCTGCTGATTGATCAGCTGAGCGCTGGTGCAGCCGCTGGTGTCGCTGGTCGGGCAGTACCCCAGCACTTCGTTCGGACCGCGAACCAGGCTGATGAAGCCCGCGAAGCGCCCGCCGGCCTCGAAGGTCGGGATGATGTCGTTGTGCAGCTTGATGTTGTAGTAGTCCACGGACGCACTGAGTTGCTGGATCGGCTGCAGCACGAGACCGGCCGTCCAGTTGGTCGATGTGACGGGCTTCAGATGCGGATTGGCCAGCAGCACGCCCGTCAGGCCGAACTGGCACTGGCTCGCGAAGTCCCCTGGACCGGCGACCGTGCCACTCGGTACCGTGGTGGGGCACAGGACCGGATCGGTATAGGTGCCGGCGCCGAACGCCTCGCCGGACGATATGCCTTCAGCCGCCGTCGGCACGCGGAAGCCCTTGCCCCAGGTCCCGCGCAGGGCAATCCAGTGCCAGGGGGTAAACTTGATGCCGAACTTCGGCGTGAGGTCCGATCCGAACGTCTTGTAATTGTCGTAACGCGCCTCGGCAATGACCTGCAGCGACTTGAACGGATCGCCCTGCAGCTCGCCGAAGACCGCCCGGTCGTACTCGTTGCCCTGCGCATAGGTCGGATCACCCTCCTGAAGGCCCAGGGCAATGTTGGTCGGGCTGGTCACGTTGTGCCCCAGCTTGATCCACTGCACCCCGAGGGCCAGATCCAACGGTCCGCCCGGCATCTGAAACAGCTTGTGCGTCCCGTGAATGTCGACCAGATCCATGTTGCTGGTCGGCCGCGACTCCGCCCGAGGCGCGAACAGCTGGGTGCCGCCCGGACTGCCCAGGATGTAGCCGTTGTTCAGCGCGGTCTGCAAGGCCGCGGGCATGATCGCGGCGGTACTCACATCGCTCATCTCGGCGTACATCGCGCCGACGGTGGCCTTGATGTGCCAGCCGGCGGCCATACCGGTCAGCGAGGCCAGCAGCCGGTAGGTGTTGGTGTTGACCAGGGTCGAGCCCAATCCGAGCGAGGCGAAATTATAGATGAGCGCATCACCGACATCCGCCGCGGGAACACCGGGGTAGCCGGCCGGGAGGGTGATGGGCGGATAGAAAATCAGTTTCGGCGGCGCGTGGGGTCCGAAAGCGAAGAGTACGGGTCCGGGCGGGTAGCCGGTACCGCCGTACGCTCCGCCAACCTGCTCCGCTCGGCTTTCGAACCAGGACGCCTGCAGGCCGAACTCCCAGCCATCGCCGAGCTCCTTGGTGAACTTGCCCAAGAGGTCGATGCTGGTCCCCGCCGGCCGCAGCTGCGCGCCGGGGGGAAGGTAGGTGCAGCCGTTGAGCGCTTGGCGCGTCGCATTGCAGCCCGGGAAATAGTAGTCGATGTTCCCGGTCGTCTGATTGACCAGGTAGCCCGTGAGCGTGTCGGGATACACGACGGCCGGATCCTGAGCGGGGTTGGCGCCCGGAGTCCGGTTGTACCCGCCGAAGGGCACAAAGTTGAGGTCAGTCCATAGGCCGCTGCGGTTCTTGGCCAGGATCTGGTCCTGGTGGCGGAAGTCCCCGGAGATGTACCAGTTGTATCCGTCGGTGGCGAGATTGCCAGCGCCGCCGATGAAGCCGATGTGCTCCGTAGTGCCATCCCAATACTGGGACGTGCCCGTCGAGGCGGTGATCTTGAAGCCCTGGTATTCCTTGCGCAGCATGACGTTCACGACGCCCGCGAGGGCGTTCGAGCCGTACAGCGCCGAGCCGGAGTCCTTCAGCACCTGGATCTGCGAGATGGCGGTGAAGGGGATCGCGGACAGGTCGACGAAATTGCGCTCGTTGTCGTCGAACAGCGGATAGGGCACGGTCTGCTCGCCGTCGATCAGCACCAAGGTGTCGCCGACGTCAAGACCGCGCAGGGCAATGCCCGCGCCTCCGGAAGCGAATGCGAAGCTGAACGACTGGCTCAGCGTGCCTTGACCGTTCGCCGACAGGTGGCGCAGGACGTCCGAAATGTTGGTGAAGCCGGACTGGATGATCTGCGCCCGGCTGATGATCTGCACCGGACTCGGCGTTACGACGCTGGTCTGGCTGATCAACGAGCCGGTGACCACGATGGTTTGCAGGGCGGAAGGCGGCGCGGGTGCCGATGCCGCTGCCGGCGGCACCGCCTGACTGGCGGGCTTCGGTGTCGGAGCGGGCTTTGCGCTCACCGCCAACGCGCTCGCGCCGAATGCGACCATCGCGCCAATCGCCAGTGCACGCCTGACGGCGTGTCGCACGGAATGAATCTCGGTCATTTGTATTCCCCCAGCGGCTGTTTCTGCCGCCCGTATACTGGTTGTTGCTTTCCAGACCTGTTGGGCATTCTCCCTGTGGTACTTCTGTGCCGGCTGTTCCGTTACCCTACGGACAGACGGTTCATGCGCGGAGAATATACTCGGCGTGCAGCCGGGTAAAGCGGAGGGAACGGGGAAATACCGCCAACCTATTGATCAAAATCAGTTTAGACCGGGCAGCTACCGATCGGAAGGAAGCTTACTGACTGGCTTCCGTCCGAGATGGCCTCTGTATCCTGTATCAGCATAGCTTACGTTCACGGTAGTTTTGTGGCGCTCAGCCACCCTTTTAGGAACTCTATATGTTGCGTATAAACAACATCGAGCGACAACGGCGTGGCAATAATGCGGCATCGGGTCATCGTGGCTCGAATGCAGTGCGATACGCCGTGAGCGCACCAGGAAAGCGTTCGATAGCCGCCTCGTTGTTGTAGAAATGACAGCTGGCCCGGACAGTGCCATCGCGAGGGGGTTCAGGATCCCCCCGGGGTCTCGAGCCGCCTCGCGGCAGCGCGTGAGGCACCGCCACGAGCGGCCCCCGGCGCTCGTCATCGTTCGGGGTCACGGCCGGCCAACCGATCTCGATCAGTCTATCCAGGCAGCGCCGCGTGAGCGTGCGCACTCGAGCCTCGATGCGAGACACCCCGGCCTGCAGGATGATCTGGACATCGGCCCCGGCGGCGCATGGCAGTTGCCCGCCGACGGCGTGCCAGCCTCGAAACGTCGCAGACTGCCTGCCGGCCGATTCGCGGTGGCATCCATGGTCGCGATGGCGTTCTGCACAAACCAGCCCGACTGGGCCGTCACCAGCACCGGGATGTATTCCGCGCGGACATCCGGAAAGCCTATGGCGGCGGTTCCGAGCAGGTACTTCCCCATCCCGCCGGCCACGAAACCGACCCGCCGACGCCGTCAGCGCGGCCCGTTGCCCTCAGCGGGTGCGAGGCGGATAGAGAGAGCCGTCCTTGTGACGATAGCGCCGCTCGCCGCTGCGGAGCATCAGGTCGATATCCGGATATTCAACCGCATCGCGCTCCGCGTTGCGCGCGCCAACCTCGAGGAGCACGGCGTCGGCGCCGGAGCGATTTTGGAGGTGATGCCCGTCGGACTCGCCAGCCTTGAATCCGGCGCTGTCACCCGCCTGCAGGACTTCCTCACCGGCGCCGGTCACGAGCACGACCTCGCCTTGCAGCACGTACACGAACTCATCCTCCGCGCTGTGCCAGTGCCGCTGACTGGACCACGCGCCCGGCGGAAGCCGCAGCAGATTGGCCCCGAATTGCGTCAACCCCGCGCGCTCGCCCAGCCGCCGGCGCTGGCGTGACCGGCAAGGCTCGTCATACGGCGTGGGGTAGCCGCTGCCGACCACCGAGGGAGCCTGTTCCGGATCGATCTTTTT
>JAJZLX010000048.1 GCA_021850555.1 Pseudomonadota bacterium
GAAATGGATACTTGGCCCGCCTGTGTGGGTTGACTCAAAAGGCTGGACTTGGACCCCATAAGGCCGGACTTCGGACCTCATAAAGCTGGACCGAGCTGGCTCGATTGTAAATTCGCGGCGAGGTTTTCCTCGCCGCCAGTTTTTGCGAGGGTCAGTATCAAAGTCGAGGCCGCGTGCGCGGCCCGGCTTCAGCGCTGAGAGACGGTCCTGAGCACACCATTTCGCCGTGCGCAGTCGTTCAGCATTCGCACAATCTGCGGTTTGCGTTCGATCGCGTGCCGGTGAAGTCCGCACTGCTTTGCAATACGAAGAACGTTCGGTTGGCCATGCCAGCATGGCAGCGGTCCACCCGAGCGGTTGAGGTTCGTTAGGTAATCCGCGACGATCTCCTCGGGCCTCAGGCATCGTCCCCTGTGCGCTTCACGCTCCCTGCGATCGAATTCGTCGAGCACGCGCTGAATACGGACCTGGTTGCAGAACAGGTCACGGGTGAAGCCGCATGCCGATGCAATGGCCCGCTTGATGGGAACGCCGCCCCTGCGCGGCAGTCCCTGTCCGCTCTCGATCCTCTGCGTGCAATACGCCCGCAGCCGACCTTCGTACACCGCAACGGGATCACCCCGTCGGCGACGCGCGGCCTGGTCCGCCACATACTCGGCTATTGCGGCCATCAATTGCGGTACGCGCGAGCGGGCGATGAACCCTTGTGGACTGGCGTGATTCGCCCGCGCGACGAATATGACAGGCAGGCGGTTCTTGCGGATCAGCTTGACCAGCAGGCGAGGCGACCTGCACTTCTCCTGCGCTACTGCCGCCAGCGGAAGATAGGCGGACTGGAACCGTTCCACCGATGCCGCGGTGATGCGGTTGTTGCCCCTCACGTAAGTCTGCGCGAGATGACCGGCTCTGACCGCCTCGGCGATGGCGGAGAGGCACAGACCGGTCCTCTGGGCGCACTCCTTGAAGGAACAGGTCGAACCGAGGAGCGGTTTCAGATTGCTCTCGATGAATGCGTCGACGTCCCGCTTCCTGAGGAGGATGCCGGCGGGACTGGGACCGGAACGACCTACGGATTTCAGAGAACCGTTGAGGAGCGCAGACACTACCCCAACCCGCGTCTCGACGGGCAGAGTGCTCCTGCGCACTACTTCATTCAGCGTGACGGTGCCCGGCCGGTTGCGATCCGACGAAACCGGCGTGAGCGCGAGCAGGCGGGCTCGGAACGTTGCCGCCTCGTCCGCGAACCACGAGTGCGCATATCCACGCCGCTCGGCTGCCTTGTAGATTCCCTGCTCCCTGAGGCACTTCAGCACGCGGACGGTGAGCCCCAGTCGCTTCGCGGCTTGCCTGACATCGAGGATCGTTGTGATCGGAGGCGGGATGGGAGTGTTCTGAGCATCGACGACGGCGCGCTCGATGCCTTTCATGGGGACCGTGATGCCCGCCAGTGCCCCTGAGACGGTCATCTTGCGCACCGTCGGCGCCCAAAGTCGATGCCGTCTTGCGAGCTCCGATCTCGACACGAACCGCGCATTCTTCAGCACGGCTTTGTCGCGCAGCATTCTCGGATCGACGATGCCCTTGCCCCAGTGCTGAAGCCCGAAGGCGATGAATTCCTCGCGCAAGAATGCGGCGTGCTCGCGCATAACCGGGCGGTTTTTGAATAGCGTCTCGTAGAAATCGGCGAACTGCTTGCGCATTCCGACGCTCCTCTGGGCGGATGCAAGATTGTGCTCGCCGAGTGTGCGCAGAAACTCGTGATATCCGTTCGGCCAGTCGCTAAGGATCTGAACCGCCGCTGCGACCCGCGCCGTCGGGCACTCTGGGACGGACGATTTTATCGGTGCCGTGCCCGCGGCGACCACCGCGCGCTGGACGGCGGGTACACGCAGGCGGCGGACTCTTTTGGCCTTCTCCGAGGCGGCAATGTCGCCCAGTACGGCGATGAGGCGGAGCAGCGCGAAGAACGGCATCGCGGCCAGATGTTCGAGTGGCAGGCCACGAGCATTTGCGATTGGGCCGGTTCGGCCGCGCAGCCTGGAAAGCAGCAGCCTCATCAATTCGATTACCAGGGGAGACGCCACGGGGGGCGTTGCATCGAGAAGCGACCCGCCACAGCTGCAGGTCAGCAGTCCAGGCCGCTCCCATTCGATCCTCGTCCGGCACGCCGGACAGACCGTCAGAACGTCCGAGCCGTGAATCGGGCACGCCACGGCGGCGGAGAGATCCCAGAATGCGTCGAGGTATCCGGTCTCGGACACACAGTGCGGGCAGAAGGCCGGATGTTTGAGCCGCAGCGGCCCGCTGCGCAAATCATCTCCGAGCGAATGACTCAGGATCTTGAACGATCCGCGGCACTCCAGATCGCCGCGGTACGCGAGCGGATGCAGCGCGTCGCGCTCGAAGCCCAGAACTGCGGCCAGTGGTTCGGTCGGGAACCGGGGGGCGCACTCGGAACCCCGGGGCATGCCGGCTATTTTCCAGATGTGGCGCGGGGTCTCGTATCCGTTTGCCTCGCTCACGCGCAAGACGAAGCCGAAAAGACTTTCGGTCGGCTGCGGTCGCGGCGTGCGGCACAGCAGCGGCATCGCGCGCCCTCACACCGCGGACAGTACATCTTGAACCCGGGTGTGCCACACCTTGCGACGCGCGGGGCGGCCTTCGATTGCGGTCGGCAGCGGAGCGCCGATCCGGGACACCGTGGCGAGCAGTTCCTCCGAAGGCTCTGTGGCGAAACGGGCGCTGAAGGGATCGGGTCCATCGCCGTAATCACGGCTGCTGCTGCGCACCGAGTGCGTGAAGGCCTCGCGGAGGTGCTTGAGGGTGATGACCTTGCGCTTGTCATCGACGGCGTCCCAAACCATCTGGCTGAGCAGCATCGCGAGGTATCCGATCAGTCCTCCCGACGCACAGTACAGCCTGAACGCCATCTCCGCCGAGGTGAAGTCTGGAAGATCAACGTGCTCCGCGAGTGCGTCGTAGAACGCGCTCAGAATAGCGGAAAACTCCTCACGATCCTCGGGACTGCGCCAGTCGAACCGCTCAAGCGTGACGGGAGCGCGGAACCGCCCCCGCAGTTGTTCATTCTGCTCGATGGTCGCCAGACAGCCGGGGATTCCCGCGACCACGAGTGCGATCCCGGTATCGTCGACGAGTACCTTCAGCCAATCGGCCGCGTGATGCATGACCCTGTTCTGGCCTTTGTCGTAGAAGTGCTGGAACTCATCGATCATCGCCATCCGGGTGCCGCAGTTGCGGATCAGTGTCATGAGCCGTCCGGTGCGTGCGTTTTCCGTCCCTTTGTCGAAGCGGGGGTCGCCCATCTCCCGGAGCATGATCTCGGCCATGGATTTAACCGTGGGCTTCGACGGCGTCTTCACCCGAAGGATCGGCACTTCGAGTCCTTCGGCGTTGCGTACCATGGGGTGGTCTGCCGCGAACTGCTCCAATGCACTGGTCTTCCCGGTGCGCGACGGGCCAACGATGGCGAGACACGCCGGATTGCCATGTGCTTCGGCATTGCGGTAGCACTGGCCGATGCGCCGCAGCGCGCTCTGAAATGCGGCATGCGGGACCAGAATTCGATCCACCAGGTTTCTCGGCATGGCCATCGGGTTACTCCTGAGTCGAATTGTCGTTGGAAGGGTGCTTGCGAATGATCGCGGTGTATTTCCGGGCAGGGCTCTCCGTAAGGGGGTAGACCTGCTCGGTCGGCGGATTCGGCGAAGCGGCCTGCAGATGTGCGGGCGTTACCGGAGCGAAGTCCGGATGTGCAGTTGGGGTGGACGGGGGATTTGTGGGTGATGGCGGAGGCGGGGCACGCCGGGATGACCCGTCGCCCTGGTAGCGCGCAATGCGCTTGCGGGACTTGGATTTCCGATGCATCAGTTCCCGGTCGATCAGCTCGGCGATCTCCCGCTTCGCCTCGACCCAGCCCTGGAAATCGGAGCGGCCGGATTCCCGTGCGGCGTAGCGTCGGATCACCTTGTGCTGCCATTCGCTGAGCCCGCGCGCGTAGTCGCCCGCCAGGGCGTGTGCACGAATCGGCGGCCCCTGGTCCGGTGGGAGCACGATAATGGTGCCGATGTCGGTGGCGTCAATGCGGATCTCGACTTCGAAGCGGTCGCCCAGCCTCCGGCGCAGCGCCGTCAGCTCGGGAGAGTTGTAGAGAAGCCCGTTGAGCTCGATGCCCTTGTGGGTGAGCATCCGGTGTTCGCTCCGGCCAAGGATTGCGTCCAGCTGCTCCGGATCAGTGGGGAGGCGAATGTCCTCACTCGCGATGCTCTTGGTCCACATGAGCACCGGCGGCACACCAAGTGCGCGGTGCGGCTTCTGGTGATAAACGTCCACGATCCACTTATGGACAAGTTCCAGCAGGGTGGACTGGCGGACGATGGCATGCTTCGATGGATCGTAGTCGCTCTTCTCAAAAATGTTCGCGAAGGTGGTTCCCGGAGTTCCGTGGGCCACCCCGCGATTCGCGGTGCCGATGAATCGCTCGACCTTGCCCTTGAACCAGGCGACCTTGCGGGGCGCGTAGTGAATTTCGATGCCCAATATCAGCGCCGCGTTTTCCAAGCTGACACTATGAAATTCCGTGCCGTTGTCGACGACGAGTTCGCGCATGATCCCATGCGCCAGCCACTGGCACTTGATTGAGGGATACTTCTCGGGGATCCACCCCTTGGGTAAAAGCGCGATCCTGAGACAGCGGGCGACGGTGAGGTAGCTCGGGGGCTCGAAGCCGACATAAACTCCCAGCACGCATCGGCTGTAGTCATCGATGCAGACTGTCAGCCAGGGGCGCCCAAGGGGCAAAGCAGTCCGATCATCGATTACGAACAGATCGAGCAGGGTGTGGTCGATCTCGGCTCGCTCAAGCGGCGCGTTTGTTGTTCGATGCGAGTGCACCGAGCGGAACCGCTTGACGGCGGCGAACCGACCATAGCGGGCGGCATACCGATCGAAGGCCGGAATTTCCTGGATCAGGCGCTTGACAAGGCGGCGGGTGGGGCTCGGCAGATGCATCGTCTGCGGACGCAGGGCATTTTCGCGGCAAACACTCGCTGCGGCAAAGTCGATGACATCCTGAATCGTTCCCCGATGCGGCGTCATATACCGAGCATCTATCGCGTCTTTTACAATCTGTTCAACAGCCGCTGGGTATCGTGCCTTTCTGTTTCCTTTGGCGGCATGCCGCTCGATCAGGGCCGTGATATTCCTACCGGCTTTGAGATACGCTGATCGCCAGTCCAATACGGTGGAAGCTGCGGGTCGGCGAACCGGCTGGCGAAGGTTGTCCCATGTGTTTTTAATGGCCGTCGCGATGGCGCGGCGTGTTCCGGGCAAGTCGAGAATTGCCTGCACGTACATGCGCCGGATCTTGGCCCGCTCCCATTGCTCCGGGGGATAATCGGGGGGGCGGGGTTTCGGCGGCGCAGGCGACCGGCCGCGATCGTCTTCGCGAAATCGGAGCTTGCCCTGCACGTAGGCGCTTTGGAGATCGCACTCGGCGAGCTCGGTGATCCGTTTGCTGCGCTCGTCTTCGAGCTGCCAGAGATCCGCATCGATCTTTCGCAGTAGCACATGACGGCGGCCATCGATGTCGACGACGGTCCCCGCGGAAAAGGTCGAAGTACTCAAGGGGCGCACCTCAGGCGGGATAAAGTGAACGGGGTGTCGAGACAGACCCTCTCGTTGACGTCGAAAGCCACCAGGCCTTCGAGAACGAGGCGGCAGAGAACCTGGCGGCCCGAGCGGCCCAGACCGCCGGACGCTGCGGCGCCCCACGTCACGGCGGGCACTCGGGTCAGAAGAGCGCGGATCCGTTCGCGCTCCACTGCTGTGATCGGGCCGCGGCCCCATTTGAGGATCTCAAGAACGTTCGAGAGACGAGGTTGCCGGCGCAGCTCCTCCCCATGGACCAGTCGGTACTGGTAGCCGAGAGTCGGCAACGCGGCGCGGAGCAGGGCGGTTCTTGCGGCGACCTCCTCTCGAGCGGCTTCCTTCTCTGGCTTGACCTCCCAGAATTCCTTAAGGCCGCCCTCGCGCGTTACGAGCAGGTCGGGATAATGGATCCGGGTTTCCCCGTTCAGGGCGTAACGAACGACCGCGGGTTGCTCGGCAAAGGAATGGACCGAGTGATCCGCATCGAGGAGGCGCATGGCGTTCAGCTCGCCGACGGATTCCCATTGGAGCATCCGGCCCATCTTCCAGGACGGGAACTTGCCCGTCGGTCGGGCCCGCGAACGCGTCACCACTTTTCGTGACCGGATCGCCTCTGGAAACTCGATCGTGATGAGCCCTGGTGCTGCCATTTTCGAGAGAATGAATGCTCGATGCGGAAATAATATAGCGAGTGTTCATTCTTTTGGCAAGTTCGCTTGGTGGCCGGTATAAAGAAAGCGGTATAAAAAAATAAACTGCGAGTGCATATAGTCCGTCATGCTCAACCGCGACCCCGAATACTTGGCCAAGCTTCGTGACTACTACGCCGAGCACCGGGTACTGCCATCGTTTTCCGCGGCGGCAGCCCTCTTGGGGCTGCGCTCCACGTCTGCAGTGGCCGCCTTCGTTAAGCGGATGAAGGGAGCGGGCTTCTTGGAATCCGGTCCGAGCGGACGCCTGCAGCCCGGTGATCGGTTCTTCGAGCGGCCAGTCTCAGATAGTCAGATCGAGGGCATGCCGCATGCCGTGAACGACGCGCCGGTAGAGGGTCTGAACGTTGATGCGTATCTGGTCGATCAGCCTTCCCGCACGGTGCTGCTGACCGTGAAGGAGGACTCCATGATCGAGGCGGGATTGATGCCCGGTGATACGGTCGTGGTGAAGAAGGGCGCGCCAACCAAGCCGGGTGACGTCGTGGTGGCTATCGTCAATAACGAATTCACCGTGAAATACCTTGCCTACGATCGTCACGGCTTCTTCCTCAAACCCGGTAATAGGGCTTACTCGCCTATCCGGCCCAAGGATGATCTGGAAATCTACGGGTTAGTGGTGGGGATGTTCAGAAAGTACCAACAGCCCGGGAACATTCGCGCGGCCGGATAGAGGGATTAAGTGCGAGCTGACGATTGCCGCGGACCATTCTGGTCATGTCGTCGCACATTGCGGTATTTCCGAACGCGATTCAGTAATCCCAAAGTGGCGTCAGTCCAGCCCTGCACAGGATGGGCGAGCGCGCTAAGTAATTGAAAGAAAAGCCACAAAGACCTAGCATTGACGCGAATCTAAGAATGAGGCCGGGTGCGCTCGCGCGATGGCACCAGGCACAGGAAGGGAGGGCGGGCTCGCGCATGCACGGAGACCTCAACAGAACCTGCGTGGCGTCGATATACCGCCGTGTGACGCGCGTACGCGACGCCCCTATCGCCTCTCACTCCAGAATCATCGATGGCGGCACGCCCGGGTTGAGCGAGCGCGTAGTCCGTCTCCCATTACCTGTAAATCGACGATAGAGGAGAGCGTAAGGCGCATGGCACGGACTAAAGGCAAGCAGAGCGACACGGCTGCGAATGTGGGCTACGAGGCCCAGCTCTGGCAGATGGCGGACGCCCTGCGGGGCAGCATGGACGCCGCCGAGTACAAGCACGTCGTGCTCGGGCTCATCTTCCTGAAGTACATCTCGGATGCCTTCGAGGAGCAGCACGCGAAGCTCGAAGCCGAGAAAGCAGGCGGGGCCGATCC
>JAJZLX010000050.1 GCA_021850555.1 Pseudomonadota bacterium
CAAGCCATGGACCGGATCCTGCTCTACATGCGCGAAGACCACGGGATCTCGATCTGGAATACCCCGATCGACGGCAAATGCATGCCGAACTTCAAAAATCACTGCTACACCGGCCGCAAGGCCGTCATTGCCGCCGAACTGCTGCACGTGCGGGTCGTGCCCACGGTCTTTTTATACGTCCCAGGCGGGACCCCCGCCCAGGACCTGTGGATGCGGGTCAGCACCGGGTTCACCGACGAGCAGGCGCTGTCCGGGCGGATCGTCTCGTTCTTCACCGCCTATCGGCGCGCGCTGCTCGAGGGGATTCACAACGGTATCGACGGCACTCCGCCGGTCGATTTCTCGTCAAGACCCGCCTCCGGGGTCGCAGCCGGGGTCACCGCGCATCCGATACCGGTGCCGACTGCAAAAGACGTGCGCAGGCTTTTGGCGCATTGATTACCTATAGGGGATTGGCCGTACCGAGGTTTCCATGTTCTCACGACGTACAAGCGCGTTTCCGGTCTTGCTCGCCCTGGCGGGCATGGCTTTTTTATCCGCCGCCGGTACCGCGCGCGCGGGCGGCATCGGCGGGGCGCTCTCGAGTCTGCTCTCCGGCGCCGGGGTCTCGGCGAACGGGCCGGGGTACTTCAGCTCAGAGGCCCGCGGCGTCTATCTCATGGGCGGCGCCGATGTGCGCTTCCCCACCCGCACCTCCCCGACGCTGCTCAGCGTCAATCCGCCCTACGTCTATGCCGGCTGCGGCGGAATCTCCGCCTACTTCGGGGGCATGTCGTACATCAACGGCAGTCAGATCAAGCAGCTCATCCAGGAAATCGCTCAGAACTCCATCGGCTTGGTCTCGATGCTCGCGATCAAGGAGCTCTGCCCGCAGTGCGCGGACGTGATCTCCGAGATGCAGGCGACCGCGCAGAAGGCGGCCGACCTCTCGATCAGCTCCTGCTCGATGTCGAAGTGGCTGATTCAAAAGGGCGCCGGTCTCATGGGCGGCACCGCGAACTTTTCGGACAACACACAATCGACGCTCGCGGCAACCGATGCGGCCATGGGCAAGAGCTCAGGCTACCTCGCCGACATGTACAACGGCGTGAACGATGCCGCCAACTTCCTCAACAACATCGACAGCGATATCACCGCCCAGGAGAAGGCAGCCGGCGTGAACCCGAATTCGCAGGTCGGACAGGCAACGCTCTGCGCCAGCGGCGGGGAGTGCAATACGGTGTGGAACCTGCTCGATCAGAGCGATCTTGGAAATTCCACGGCCCCCGAGGTGATCTGGGACAAGACGCTCCTGATGAACCTGATCGGCACCAAGGTAGTGTGCCCGAAGGGAGGCAGCTGCCCGCAGCTGCCGAATACGGGATTTGAGATCTATCCGGCCACTCTTGGAATCGCCGGCGCCAGCGGCCCGGCCGGATCCATGTACAACGTATACCGGCTCTTCCTCTGCGGCATGAACTGGCGGACCTCAGGCAAGAGCGCAGCGGTCCAGCAGGTCATCGACTATTACTGCGGCGGGGTGAATAAGTCGCAACAAGCCGGTACGGGGTTCTCGAAACTCGTGGTCTTCCAGTGCGGGGACTCCGATCTGTACTCGAACCCAGCAGTCCCCTGCACCGACATCGTGCGCGAACCGCTCGAGCAGAGCCTGCTCGGGAACACTGAGGGCTATCTGCCGTATGTCGCCAATATCCTCGATCAAGGCGTGCAGGAGGTGATCAACAATCAGCCGCTCGACAACCAGGTCATCGCGCTGCTTCAGATCGTGCCGGCGCCGCTTTACCAGGCGGTCAATGCGGCGGCCGTATTCCCCTCGGCCTCGCAGGAGATGGTGATGAGCATGAGCGTCTATACCGCCGATCTCCTGGTGGACGATGAAATAAGGCACATCGCCCGTACCGCAGGCCGGTTACAGGCAAGCTCCGAAATTCCGCAGGCACAGATCACGCAGCTCTACCGGTTCTTGGGCGCCATGATCGCTCAGGCCAAGGAGAACAACAAATCCTTCATGACCTCCATCCAGATGCAGCAGACCCTGATGCAGCAGATCCGCGAGATCAATTCCGCCGTGGCGCGCGAAACCGTCTCCCAAGGGCTGCTCGGGGCCTCGCAATTCGGGCTCGTCGTGACGCAACGGCAGCAGTAAAAGAGCGCCCACCATGCGTAAAACCTGGTTCTTTCTGATCTGCGGCCTGCTAGCAAGTCCTGCGGCTCTCGCCGGCAGCATGAACCCCGTGGGCCACAACGCCTGGGATTACTATGTGTTCGGCGACGGACCGGCCATCTACCACATTTTGGAGTCGATCAAGCTCCTCATGTTGCCGGCGGTCGGTGGCGGCATGTTTCAGGGCTTGCTCATTGCCATCGCGCTCCTCGGCGGGTTTCTCGTGATCGTCGAGGCGGGCTTCTCCCCGAGTAAGGGGACGGAGAGACTGATCGGGTATTTCCTCGTGCTCGCGTTCGTGGTGTTTCTCACGATGGGGGCTCGTGTGAATGTCACCATCGACGATAATGCGAACGGGTACTACAACACGGTGCCGGGTGTGCCGGCCATCGTCGGCGTCCCGGCGGCCGTGATCTCGGAAATCGGCTATAAGCTCGAGCGGGGAATCGAACAGGATTTCTCCATCCCGGATGGACTTAAGGTCTCGAAGAGCGGAATGTATGACGTGATGGGAAGAACCCTGAAGGACGCGAATCGCATGGTTATCACGGACCCGAACTTGAGACGCGACCTCACCGGGTATGTTGAGAACTGCGTGGTACCTGAGATCGGCCTCGGCCGGGTGAGTGTCGAGCAGCTGATGAACTCGAGCGATCTGCTTACTACGTTCGGGCAGGCTGCGACCCCCTCGCTCCTTACCCCATACTACCCTGTCGGCACAGGCGGGTTCCCCTCGGTGCTGTCGGACCAAGGCACTCTCGAGCGGTGCCAGACCGCGTATGGATCCATCTCTCCTGATCTGCAAAATTACGCCAATGCGCTCGTGAATGCGCAAACCGCCGAGTGGCAGTCGACGGGCATCATGGTCCCATTCGGTACGGCGATGCAGGACGTGCTCGAAGAGGCGGCAGCCGGCGGGGGCGGAAACCCGACCGTCAGCGGCTACTCGAATCCGGAGAGCTACATCCTGCAGAGCGCACTCATCAACACCTCCCGCCCGGCCTTCCAGCACGCGGCCGCCGAGCTCGGAGAGAACCCCGTCATGCTCTCGACCGCGATCTCGCAGGCAGACCAGGCGCAGCGCTCGAGCTGGTACACGACCGTTACAGTGTTCCATAACATGATCGGGTACGTGTACATCGTGCTGCAGGCGTTCGTACTCGCACTGGTGCCCATCATCGCAGCAATGCTCCTCATACCCGGACTCGGCGGGAAGATCTTCCTCAACTATCTGCAGGTGCTGCTCTGGCTCGTATTGTGGGGACCGCTCTTTGCGGTGGACAACTTCGTCGCTGCCCTGAACGGGGGCATGCAACTGCACAACCTGCTCGCGCCCGGTCTTTCGATGATGAATTCGATGGCCATGTCAAAAGCCACGATCGATCTGAGCTTGGCCGCGAGTTTTCTCGGCACGCTCATCCCGCTGCTCGCCTGGGGGATAGTCAAAGGCTCATTCGCCTTCACGGAGTTCATCCTGACGGGTATGGGCACCTCGTTTGGCCAGCAGGCCGGCATGATCGCGGCGAGCGGCAACGTGTCCCTCGGCAATACCTCACTCGATAATGTCGGCATGGACAAGTACTCGACGTCCATCACGTCCGATATCGGCGACAGCGGGGTGAACTCGATCATCGGCGCTGGCACGCTGAGTTCGACAGCACAGCTCGGTGGCTACAATGCAATGGCCGGCAGAACCGATGTGACGGCGCGCGGTGGATTGCAGAGGTCGTACTCGGTGCAGGTCGGCAATACCCGGATAGAGAATCTGAGCAGAAGCCAAGCGCAGAGCATCAAGACCGACATGGCCCAGAGGGCGAATACGCTCGAGAGCTTCGGCCACGAGGTATCGGATGGACTGAATCGGATGCAGAACAATATCCAGCGGTACGGGATCCACACCGCCGGCCAGGCCGCGCTCGCGGCAAAAGCCGCTCACGACTACAGCGAGGCCGCGAAGCTCATGAGTGCGCACGGGATTCGTGGAAATCTCAGCGGGGATGTTGGGGCCGGGGATGGGGGTAAGTCTCTCGGAGTGGGCGCAGACGCTAATCTGAATGGGCAAATCGAGAAGGCGAAAGACCTTATCGGCAGAGCGAATGAGGATTCCTCGAAGTTGTTACAGGAGCAACACCAGTACGCTCATGAGCATGGTACGTCGAGCTCGAGCGGGTGGGACGACAAGAGCGCATCCTCCTCGGCATATCGGCAGCAGTATGACCGGAGTGTCTCACGCGCGCACGACGAGCTGTCCTCACTGTCCCGTACGGTGTCCGACATGAAGAACGTACAAGTTTCGGAAGGGTATACGCAAACGGAGAGCCAGACGGTGCTGCCGTCGGCTGGATCCGCTGGATCGCCGGGCAGTGTCGCGGTGGGTGCGGGAAGCACATTGGGCCAATTTACGGGTCAGCGAGCGATGTCTTCCGCGGGTGCGCGCGAATTGGTATCGGGTGCTGATCGTGCGGCGAGCGATGCGAATTGGGCGGCGAATGGCGTCCCTGGCGCTCAGGCGGCAGCAGGGGAGGCTATCGGTTCCGACAGGGCGGCGGTCGGAGCGGCGCAGGGGACGGTGCGCGGACCTGGAGTGACCAGGGCGGGTATTGTGCATACGGCCAGCGTGATCAGAAAGAATGAGACGTTCCATAACATGGATATTGAAGGTTCGACGATCATCCAGTCCCGACACGTCAAGAGGAATGCCGTTGCGGTCAGGACCTCGAATGTGCTCGACGCGCTGCAGAATGGCGGCGTTCCAGTGCACATCGGCCGCTCGCCTAGGCAGATTGACTCTGTCTTTGCGAATGAGGATATGTAGCGCTTATCCGTTTTCTGAAGGGGGTATGGCGGAGCGTATAAGTCTTTGAATTAACGCGTAATTGCAGACCGAACGCCATTTCCGAGCGCGCGTCGGATAAAAATTCTACGCATCGGGATCGTGGGCATATACTACGCGCTGATGGCGCGGAACATGCGCGGCTGAATGGAGAGGAGGAGGGGGATGATTCACGAATTGGCTGTGTTGAAAAAGCCTGTCTCGGCTTGGTTCTGCCTACTGGTTTTTGGGGGGCCGGTGGCGCTCCTGTCGCTGGTTTGGTGGATGGGTAAGCGGGGGTGGATCAAACTTGCTGACGATGACGATACCAACGGGTACCGGGGACGTCGCAATCCTGCTACTGGGCTTAGGATGATGCGATACGGTGGTACAGACATTGGGGGCAATCCGTATGGAACGGGCAAGATGTTCTCTGACGAGTGAGGGCTGGCATCCGCATGATCGTCTGGTATGTCTAGGCGACGACAGGCTGAGCAGACGACTCGTCTCCTACTTTTGTTTCTGGTGGACTTCCGGGACGCTGCTGTCCGAGCTGATTGATCAAGCCGCTCACGTACTCTGTCCCCATCCGGGTGCGCAGCGCGTCGATCGGCGCGCGATCGCCCAAGGATGACTGAGGGGTCACGAGCCAGAGCCCTGCCTGCTCGGTGCCGAGGTGGGTAGCCGCCCGCGTGTAGGCCCGCGCCACTGCAAAGAGCAAATCCGATTCGCGAGCGCCCAGCGCATCGCCGGCTTCGAGGGTCTCGAAGTCCACCCCTAAGAAGTTCGCCAGGTACTTGTCCGAGACGCCGATTGCCTTGGCGACGGCGCGCAGGCTCGTCCGCGGCAGACCGGCTTCGATAAGGGCGTGCCATGCAAGTCCGCCAGAGGGCGGATTCTTAAGCGCCAGCACCTGCTTCAGCGACGTGGCACGCTTTGGGATGAGACGAAGCTTCAAGTTCGACGACATTTTTTTATCCCTCGATACTCCGGATTCTTTTTTATAGCGAATGCCGTTACCTATAAAAAAAAAAGAGGTCATTCGGAGAGCTCTCATGCAGATATCGGGTAGACGCATCGCCGCGACAGTCGTCACGGGTATTTTTTATCTCAGCCTGGCCGGAGCCCCAGCCTGGGCGGCAGGAAGCCCCCTTGGTGACCTTGGCGTCCCGATTGGATCCACAGGCACAGGTGTCTCCTGCTCGCGGGCGGTGAAGGAGATATTGCCGAAAGGCTGGCGGCTCGAACTCCCTGGGGCGCCGGCGATGTGCAGATCGGTTTCCTGGAGGGCGGGGGATTCGGCGCTCGAGGTATACGAGCGGATCGGCGCGCAGAGCGGACTCGCGGTGGTCGCCGATGTGGGCTCGAGGATCGTGATGCTCGGCACCCGGGCGTCGATCGCTGGCGAGCATGATACGCACGCACCGAGGCTGAGCGGACCGCATGCGTTCGTGGACACGTCCGTGCGCGCGCCGCTTAAGGCGATCGCGACCCACTACAAGCTGAGGCTCCAATGCGCTTCCGCGTGTGATCGGTCGCTACCAGGCCCTGTGACTCTGATGCTCGGGGGAGATATCGGCGAGGACGCAAGACTGCTCGAGCGATCACTCGGACCGCTCGAGCCGCTGCGGATCACAGAAGATCCGGTCACACGCGTACTGGATGTACGCCCGGCTTCCCAGGCAAGTTTCGCGGTCGATTTTCCGCGTCCGAGGAAACCCTGGTGGCGGCGATGGTTCTGATCCGCACATCCGCCCCGGGTGAATCACGAGGAGGCGCCTGGGCGGGCGAGTGCGGCACGCTGCAGTGCACGCGAGGCGAATCCGCTGCGGGTGCGCGCAGGGCTCTGACCATCGACAAATTGCAGGGCCGCGGCCATGGCGAGCTCACGCGCCTTAATCTCAGATCCGAGTGCGCGCGCGGCTCGTTCGACGAGGCCACGATCGAGGCTGATCGTGGTCATCTTTTTGCCGGGCAGGCAAATCCGTACGCGCACGTAGTCGTACTTTTTATTCTGTGCCCCGCCCGCTCCAGTGGCGGCGGGCACGTGCGCTGGGGTGGGGGCAGTGGCGTGACTTTCGGACATTTCAGGTCTCCTCATGGCTATATGCTCAATCGGGCTTACCCCATAGCTATAGCAATCAGAGGCGGAAATTTTTTTATCCCGCGAGTTCCCGAAATTTCTTCGGAAATATAAATACCATGCGGACACGTCTCCTCGGGTCGTTTTTATTCGTCCTGATCTTCTGGTGGCTGGTGCTGAGCTTCTGGTGGGCTACAACGCCGCCCCAGGAAGCGCTTCAGCGCCTCACAGGCGCCGCGGCGATCCTGCCCTGGGCTCAACCCATCCATGGCCTGAAACCGACCATATTCGATTTCTGGAGCATTCAGCGCGATACCGTCGCGTTGTGGACCGGCCCGCTCACACTGGTCTGGATCGCCCTTGCGCTCGCAGCCGCCGCGCTGGTTTGGGGCGTCGCCTACGGCTTGCACCTGCGGCGAGAAGACCGGGTGGCCCCCTCGGCGCCATACCGCGGCATCGGGATCACATTCGGTGTTCTCCCCGCGCCCGCACCGCCAGAGCAGCTCGAGGTCTCTCTCGATGTCGCGGGCAAAGAGATCGGCGAGCTGCTCGCTCGGATCGATCCTCTCGAGCGCGCGGTGCTCGAGGATCTGCTCGCGATGCTGGCTGCGGCCGGCCTCTCC
>JAJZLX010000629.1 GCA_021850555.1 Pseudomonadota bacterium
ATTGATGTCCATGCCCGCCGGAACCTCTACGCCTCGCGCGCGGACCTCGAGCGCATGATCGCCGAGGACCAAGCCGTCCTCGCCAAAGCTCGGGCGGACGCGGCGAAGCCGCCTATATCGTTCACACCGGTACCCCAAATGTCCAAGGCAGCCGGCGAGGGTCACGGCTCCGGCTCCCCATCTTTTGAGGCTCACGGGCCGCCTGCGCCCTCCTGATCGGCCCACCGGCCTTGATCCACGTCCTGATGAGGATTCCGGCGAGCAGCGGGACGGAGCGGCATTCGCGGCACGGCGGGCGCGCCATCGCCCGCTCCGCGCACCGCCTGCACTTCAGTATCCACGATCCGGATACGCTCGCGTACCGCCCGCGTCGCCTCCCACTCCCCTGTACCCTTGGCAGACTCATGCATAACTGTAACCGGGGCCGAGGCAGCAAAATCGGTGTGGCGCGCCCAAACGCCTCCCTCCCAGGGGCCCCCGGCCGCTTCATGACCGATCGCGCGGCGCTCTGAGCGTCGATCTCCCCGGATCGAGACCTGGATGAATGACCCCGGGACGGGCGGCTATCCGCCCTCGCCAGCGATATTCCTGCCGGCTCTTGACCGACCGGGAATCGACCGGCTCAATTGGATCACCGGACGACAGGGGAGGCAAACAGACCCCGAGGCACGCGTGCGAAAGACTTCATTTCCGGCCTGCATACGTATTCATTTGCTATGCGTCGCCGCGTTGGTCTATTCACACGTCTTGGGTGGGTTAGGTGGACGTCCGGTCTGGCATGGATCGGGAAAAGAATACTGATGCCACGTTCTTGGACTCAATCTCAATACAGCGGACGGTCGCCTGTTCTCATGGGCTCGTCACGGGTGCCGGATCGCCAGCCACCCGGTTCTCGTGCAGGGTGTTTCCTCGCCATCGCTCTTGCCGACCGAATCCGAGCCACCGCTCTGATTGCTAAAGACAACCTTCCAGAAACAGGGGTGTGATAATGAGAAAGTTGACTCCGAGACAAGTATCCGCACTTTCCGCTGCGATTAGCGCTTTCGTAATCGGACGCGCACACGCGGTGCTCTGTAGCGAGGATCCCGGGGCGACGCCAGATTGCACGATTGCGGAGATTGTCATAAATTCATGTCAGTACTGCGAGGAGATACAGCCTGGCGTGTGGTTTGAGGGCGTCATCCCTTCTCAGACAGGAGTAGGGGGAACATCAATCCTGCCGGACCCAACGGTTGTTCCTGCGGTTACCACAATTCCGTTTAGCTCGAGTAACAACCCAGACTGCAAGACAAATTACATACACGACAACACTATAAGCACCTTTATCATGAGCAATGAAGGTGGTGATTCACAGGTCGAAAGCGCAACACTATCCAACTACGGCTACGAGCTAACCAACGAGACAATGTATGTTCCTCCCGACCCCACCACTCATCAGCCTACTGTTGGCTCCGGATGTACGGTCGATGGAGTCGATCTGCATTGGTGGTACCCGTCGCAACTCGAAGCCGGTGGTGCGCCCGCGAGTATCTTCGCAAATCCGGACATCAAAATGTGTATGGGCCCTAGCGGCGTGACGGGGTCGACGGCCGAAAGTGATATCTATAGTTGGAGTTATGATTGGAGATACCTTGGCCAGCCCCCGTTATTGACATCGACGGAGGGTTGGCAGCTGTTTAGTGCCGCTTTCACCGAGGTCCAGAATAACGTACAGAGCGCCATCAACCTCGCTACCAATGGCAATTTAGTGTTCGCTGAATTGCCAGCTACCGCGCAAGCCGCCATCATGGATTTCGCCTGGTACAACGATGGCGGCTATTTGGGAAATCAAAATAATTTGATTGCCAAGAACTCATTGAACCTCATGGTCAACGATAACTGGGACGGACTCATTTCGTACTGGCAACAGCTAGCGACTGAGTATCATAATCCACGGTACGCGGCAGAAGCAGGTGAACTCATGCAGGCGAGGAAAGACGGCGAATTGCCGGGAACGGGCGCTCCATGTGCACCAGCCTAAACAGCTGCGTCGCCGAACAAAGACTTGGCGTCGCCGGCCTCTTGCAGTCGGGGTCCAGTGGGGCGGTCTTCGCACAAGCTGACCGCGTTCACACAGAGGACCCGCAACCATTAGATCAAGCGGTTATACTTGAACACGATCGGTTGAGTCGCCGAGAGGCCGGATCGATCCACAATTCTGGGAACATCCATGTCAAGACGTTCAATTGCGATTCTCGCGGCACTCGCCGCAGTGATAATAGCCGTGGTGTTCTATGCAAGAGTGCGCAATTCGCGCGTATCGGTGGAACGGACCGCGTCACGGAAGTTGGCTGCAGTGAACTCAACTCGCAGAGTGACGAAGAAAACCACAGCGGCGCGACTGATGGCGCCTATCAAGTCCGGGACCCAAAAGCAATACTTTGCTAAAGAATATAGGTTCTTGCGGCAGCACTATAGATCGGCGTACCCGCTAGCATATGGGCCTTTGTCTTCGTCTAGCTTGAAGGTGTTGGCCAACCACATAAAAAGCAATACACGAGATAAAAAACTGCTGCCAGCGGTTAATGACGTGATATACGGAAAGGTGTCGGCGCTCGAGGATAAGTTGGACGCCGGCCTCAGTCCTAATGCGACATTTTTCATGCTTTTCCCAACCAATCTCAATAAATCCCTGTTGGATGTCGCAATTGAATCTGGGCAGCGAAGTACCGTTAAAGTACTCTTGGAGCACGGCGCTTCTGTAAATCCAATCACAGTGCCTGCTTCGCGTGGCTTGAATTCCGAAGTCGAAGTGCCACTACAGATCGCGGCATCCTACGGCGAAGATGATGTCATTCGACTGCTGCTCCGGGCCGGCGCAAATGTAAACCAAATCATGGCCGGTGCGCCGACTGGTACTACGTTGGTCACGCCGCTCGCCGACGCGGTGGCTGCGGGGAATGTCTCGACAGTTTATTTGTTGCTCACCCACGGGGCAGACGTCAACTCCGCGTTAGGCCCCGGAAGTGCGGCGATGTTTGCGGTACAGCCACTCCCACCAGACATGGTCGCAATTCGGAAATTGTTAATCCAGTATGGAGCGCAGATGCCGCCGGGGCACTGATCTTGTCGCAAGAGCGCAAACTGATTGCATTTCTGGTGACTCACTCGGCGTGAAGGCGCTTCAGAATACGAGGACGTCCTGCGATCTCCCGCCGACGCTTGGTTCGCGAATGACGGCGAGTTTTTACCGTACGCTCGGCCTCGCAGTCGATGCAATGGCAAAGTCGGACGAGTATTGCCAATATCCGATCGCGTGCGTGACGATGTGGATCGAACCTGCGATTCGGCACGAGCAGATCCATTTCTTTCGGGATGCGTCTGGTGAGATCTGTGGGTACATGACCTGGGCATGGCTCGCTGAGGACACTGAGCGGCGGTTGCTCCACGATCCGAATGTGCTCTTGCACATCAGTGAGTGGAATGAAGGTGAGCGCCTCTGGATACTGGATTTCCTGGTGCACGCTGGCGAGGTGCGAACATGGATTCGCGAGGCCCGAGCGTTGTTCGCGGAATCGACAGAGGCGAGATCGCTGCGTCGGTGTGACGATGGCAGCGTACGGAAGATCACCACGTGGAAGAGACGACCCTATCAAGGTATTTCTCGGCCGGGGAGATAACGCGGCTGGAGCGAGATCTCCCTCGCCTTGATCACTGGAGCCGATCACTCCTGGTGCCCTTCACCGTGCATCGAATGAGTTCGGCTGCGGTCGTGTGGCTCAATCGGCGGTGGTTTCTCGAACGAGGATTCGATCTCGCCCAGGAACGTACACTGCGACAGGTCAGCGAATGGCTCGTGGAGGAGTTCGCGTGGTGCGTCCAATCCGGTAGCGATGGCGTCACGGCGGATACCCGGACACTCTGGGCTGATCGGTATGGCAGCACACAGGGAAGATCTCCGCATGGAGGCAGCGGACGTGTCGCGACAGTCGGCTGCTTTCAGGCCAAGGGCATCGGGCCGACACCGCTCGTCGGTCAGGGCGACAAGCCCGGGCACTCCCATGGGTGCCTGTCGCTGGAGGAGTGCCTGCGTGAGGCGATCTACGCGGAGGTCATGGCGGCCGAGTTCCCGCACGATGCGGTTCCGACAATCGCAATTCTGGACACGGGCTTGCACTTTTCGAGCCCAGAGCCCGATCAGCTGTATGATCAAAATGCCCGGCGCGGCATTCTGATTCGTCCCTCAGTGGTGAGACCCGCACACGCCGAGCGCGCGCCACTCTTCAAACGGCCGATAGGAGACTTCCGCAATGGTCAAGCGGCTGATGTGCAGCGCACACGCGATGTTGTAGCGCATTGGATGTCGACCGCGGCACACGAAACGGGCATGAACGGGCCAATGGAGGCTCTCGAGGCACTTGTGCGGGCGATGGCGGAGCAGATCGCCTTCGGTCAGGTGCAGCGTCTATTCTCGGGAGGATACTTTTCGTCCAATGTGAGTATCCGGGGCGAATTGCTCGACTTCGGGAACACGCATGCCTTGCCGAATTGGGTGCACGCGCACGTGCTCAGGTTGGATCCCGGGTTCGGCAAAGAGATGGAACTGATCCGTCCGCTTATTGGGTCATTGGTATTCTACTTCGCAAAGTATCATGGACGCGGAGACCTGCGCGATTTGGAAAATCGCGCAGAAAGAGTCTGGACCATGGCGAAGGAAACATACGCGCAGACCTGGAAGCACTACGCCCTGTCTCTGTTCCAGGCCGCGGGATTGGAGGGACGCGCACAGGAGTGCGTGCACAGCGTGCTGCTCGAGTACTTCCGGTCCCAGCAGCGCCACCGAGTGACGTATTTGCTGGGCGTTTCACGTGCCCACAGCACACTACCCGAGACCGGGTGGCTTTACGATGTACTGCTCGAAGACCAGTCGTTACCGAGCCGGGAGGAGGACGCCCTACGGCGGATTGCGGAGGTCCTGAAATCTGACGGCCGGTCGACGCTGTATTTGGCACTCGGGACCGCCGCTCGGCTATTGAGACCCCGACCCAGTATTGACCGGCGATATCTGCTGGACACGCTGGCCGCAGCAGTTCCTCACGGGGCGGCGCAAGGGACCGTGGATAGCTTTGCCATCAACCGGCTCGTTCAGCATGCGATCAGCGCCGCGCGGCGCCACTGGCCACGCTTCCCGGATGGCTACGTGGTGCTGGCTCATGCCTCGAGCGAAGGATCGAGCGCACTGTTGTGCGCTACGCACCCAGACGGTCCGAGGGCCGTATGGGCGGAAGGGGTCTGTGGTGATTCCGGCGACCTGCATTGGTTTGGTCGTCGGGTTGCCGTTTCCGAGTTCCCGCAGGGCGTGCACCGGGATGAGACCTATTGGTGCGCCATGTGCTCAGCGCACGAAACAGCAAACGGTGTATGGCATGTGCGGCTCGCCGATGGCCAGATGACTCTCCCGACGTGGGATGTCGAGTATGCCCGCCCAGCCAAGCGATGGATGCAGTGCGCCGATGCCGAAACTGCGATCTCCGCTGATACGCCTCCAGGATGATGGGTAAGCAATGGGATGGACGTCCCCGTGACGGGCCGGCTATCGTCCCTCCTCGAGGTCCTGCTCGTCGTCCGGCTCGGGTGCAGGGTTCGGGATGCGGGTCTGGCCCTCCTCGCCCTCGGAGCGTTCGCGTTCGGTTTGCTCGGCACTGATCTCGGCGTGCTTACGTTCTGCCGCGTCCCGCGCGGCGTGCCACGCGCCCATGATGCTGCGCTCGTACCCGACCCGCTGCGCGAGGTCCAGGGCGTGCATTCGCTCGGCCCGTGACTTGGGATTCCACCAGCGCGCGAGCTGCGCTGTCGTAGGATCGGAGCGCGTGTCGCTGCGGGGCGGAGCAGGAGCCGGGGTCGGCGTCGTAACCTGCTCTCCTCTGGCCATGCGCGATCGCTCGTCCTCGACGATCCTGACGAGATCGGCATCAGCCACCCGAATGCCCTCGCGGGTCGCCAACCGCGCCAGGCGCTCGCGGAACTCGGCGCTGCCGGTGATCGACACGGCGTCGCCGAACTTCTGGGCGGCAATGCGCAGCGCGACATGCTCGACGTCCCCGCTGTGGTCGAGCACCTCGATGCGCGAGCGCGTGACGTGCAGCACCTCACGGCCGGTCTCGTCCTTCCAGACCGTCATCCGTGCCGTCTCGTCGCGCTCACGCGTCAGCCGCGCCCTTGCCGCGTGCGCCTGCCCGTCATCGTCGCTCGCGCGCCCTTCGATCCCTGGTCGGCGCTTCTGGCGCCGCCGCTCGACCTCCTGGCGCGTGTGCAGCGCATCGAATGCGGCCTTGAGGCGCTGATACTCGGTCTGCTGTGCCGTGCCGCTCGCCTTCATGGCCGCGCGCAACCCGTCGTATTCGACTTTGGTGCCGCGCTCGATCCGCACCCCGTACTTCTCTCCGATCTCGCGCAGCACCGCGAGGGCCTGCGCGTGCGCGGACTGTGCCGTCTCCCGCTCGCGGATTGCGTCCACCGCGACGGCGTGCGAGGCGTCGCGCTCGCGGCGTAGCGTGTCCTCGCGCGCCACATCCCGTAACCGGTCTTGGCGCGCGAGCGCACGATAGCTGTGATGGTCGATGTGCCGCCGCTTCGTCTCGCGCGCGTCCTCTCCCCGCGCAAGGCCCGTGACGCGCGCGGTCATGTCCTGCACCCGACGACCTTGCGCCTTGCGATCGGTGATGGTCGTGCGCCGCGTTCCGCCCTTGCCGTCCGGGATCGAGTTCACCACGCGTCCGCGTTCGTCCGTTCGATCCACCACGACGTGCGCATGAACATTGCGATGCACCGTGCCGTCGGCGCCGATGCGCCCCTCATCCCGGTGAATGACGCAGGCCACCACGCGCTCCCCGGTGATGGCCTCGTACTCCTGGCACCAGCGCTTCATCTTCGCGTGCAGGACCTCGGGGGCCTCGTCGGCCAGGTTCACGATGCCTTCTTTCAGCGGGCTGTATTTTGGGGTTGCCAGCGCACGCCCCGAGGCCAACGCCATCTTCTGCGCGTACGCCTGCGCGACATCGCCGTCCCTGACGACGAGATTGGGCTCGCGGTCCTTCTCGGGCAGCAGGTACTGGGGATTCACCGCCCGGCGGTTGTGCGCCTCACAGAGCATGGGTGAGTGCAGCGGTTTGAAGTGGACTGATGACCCGCGACTTGTCGCCATGAAGGATCTCCTTGGGGTGCAGGGGCTTGCCCCTTGCCGCAGACACATCCGCCAGGATGCGTAGTGCGCACTACGCATGTCTGCCGACATGCCGTGCTTATCCCTATTCCCCTCCCTGGGCCCTGTCGGCCCCGGTGGCGTGCCGCGGGACAAGTCCCCTCGGCCCTGCGACAAGTCGCGAGCCATGCCCTGCAAGGGCCCACCCCGCAGAGGAATGGGGAGAGTCCCGCACCGTGCGGGCAATGGAGATTCGGCAATGGCAACGAAACGAAAGCAGTCGGATGCGGAGCGATTGCTGGCCGCCAAATTCGCAGAGATGGAGCCCGACCGGCGCATCCTGACGAGCGCCGATCGGGAGTACATCCGCGGTCTGCTGCGTCGGGGACTGTCCCCCGAGCAGATCGTGCCGGTGTTCACCTCGGCCAAGTATCAGGAGCCGGATGTGCGAGCAGTCATCGAGGCGGCGGAGCCGAAGCCATCCGCCCCGCCG
>JAJZLX010000101.1 GCA_021850555.1 Pseudomonadota bacterium
CAAGGGGGACTTGCGGCGCTGCGTCGAGCCGAGCACTTCGGGCGCCCGGAGCGGCTGTCCGAATCGCAGCGCGAGGAGCTGGTGCGGTTGCTGAAGGCAGGGTCGCTGGCGGCCGGATTTGCGACGGAGCTGTGGACGCTGCCGCGGATTGCGCGATTGATCGAGGACAGGTTCTCGGTCTCGATGGTGCCCTCCTCAGTATGGCGGCTGCTCGGGCGGCTCGGCTGGAGCGTGCAGCGGCCGAGCGGCCGAGCGCGCGAGCGAGATGAACCGGCGATCCGCGCCTGGAAAGCCAAGAGGTGGCCCGCGTTAGAAAAATCGCTGCGCGACAAGGCCGAGTAATCGTCTTTATAGACGAGTCGGGTCTGTCCGAGAGACCTTGTCGCGTGAGAACCTGGGCTCCGAAAGGTGAGACTCCGGTGCTGCAGTACCGCTTCAGATCAGAAGGCGGCGCCCGCCGTGGCGGCAACCACGACGGACGCCTGACCACAGTCACCTACTGGGAGGCGACTCATGGCTAGAGGCAAGTCTAGCGCGCGCGTGCGCGCGATCGGCAGTGATAGCGAGCGAGAGCTTCAGGCGCGCGCGTGGGCGAGCTCGTTCGTGCAGTGGTACAACCACGATCATCGCCACAGTGGCATCCGCTATGTCAGCCCGGCGCAGCGACATGGCGGAGAGGACTGCGACGTTCTGCAGGCGCGCGACGAGCTCTACCAGCGCGCTCGAGCAGAAAACCCGCGACGCTGGGCACGGCACACCCGAAACTGGAATCCGATCACCGTCGTCACGCTCAATCCCGAGCGCGACGCAGTGATCAGAGCGGCAACCGAGAGCATTCATAAAACTCGGTGTGCCGCGTGAAACGGGCGACAACTACGTTGACACGCACCGCCCCATCCGCCCCGGCTCGTGCACCTGCCGGAACATCACTTCCCTTTCGGGGCCCTGCTGCGCCCGCCAAGCGCGGATCCGCCGCTCAAGTGTCCGGCGCACCCCCTCGGGCAGCTCCGGATGCCGCCGTCGCAGCTCCTCGAAGACCGTCACCGACCGTACGGCCGGCGCGGCTTTGAGCATCGGGACGACTTCGGCATCGAAGAGGTGAACCAGCGGGTCCGGACGCCGCCGGCCTCGCGGAATTTGCTTCTGAGAAGGCAGTCGCCGGTCGTTCTCGATCCGGTGCGCGCTGGCCACACTGATCGCCGCCTTCGCCGCGGCCGCCGCCACCGACTCGGTGAGCCTGTGCTTCATGTAGAGCCTCATCTGGTGATCGTTGATGTGTCGGCCGGGCACGGGACGGGGTCCTCTTCATGGGATTACCTCGCCTTATTACCCGACCGGCCACGATCACCGGCAGCCTCACACCACCCGGGGCGGGCCGCCGCCCCGGCGGGGAGCTTCTCGGGCTACGCCCTCGAACCTCCCCGCCGGGACAGATCTCTCATCCAGATTGTCGCGCGGTTCTCATCCTGATTGACGGGCCGCAGCCCGGTGTCAGTCGGGCTGGCGCAATCAAGAAGCAAAGGCGCCCCTGGCGGGGCAAGCCTCCCGATTGGGGGCCTGCGTCACGGACCCGCCCAATCCCCCGCGCGCCGCGAGGCTCGCTGCAATCCCGACGCGTAACACCTGCCCCCGGCGTGAGAGAAGCCCGACTTGCGCTCGTCTCGCGCACAGGATGACCTGATCGACCGGCGCGCACGGCTTTGCGTCGACTTCGCAGCCGCTCCTTCAAGGCGCGGACCTGCGCGAGCCGGAACCGTGCCATCGGCGCCATGAGTGAGCGTGCCTATGCCGATCCGTAAAGTCCGTATCTGAGCGCGCCGGAGAAGGCATCTCGGGAATGATCCGATGATTTGTCGTCGTGCGATGGGCCGTAGTCGCGTTCGTCAGGCGTGTGTTATGTAAAAAACAGAAGTGTTTGTTTGAGAGTAGTTTTGACATACCGCAAACATGATACGCACAAGTGCTCGTTGCGAGGCGGCGCTGCCGGTAAAAGAGTATGGGCCATCGTGGCGGCGAGTGCCGCCGTTGCCCGGGAGTGAGGATGATGAGCGCGTTGAAAAGACAGCTCGGAAGAATGGCGGTTGTCGCCGGACTTGTCGCGCTGTTTCTCGGTGTCGTATTGCCTGCATCGGCGGCGACATTCACCGTCAACAGTACGGCCGATGCGCCCGATGTGGACCTGGGCGATGGGATCTGCGCGGACGCCGCGGGGATGTGCACGCTGCGCGCGGCGATCATGCAGGCCAATGCGCTGGGCGGAAACAACGTCATCGACCTGCGCCAGATAAGCGACCCGGGCAATCCGATCGTGCTCACGATTCCCGGCGCGGACGAGACCGTCGAGGGCAGCGCGGGCACCGGATTTGAGGTGGTTTCGACGCACGACGCCAGCAAGGGCGATCTGAACATCACCTCGAGCATGGACATCATCGGTGCTGGCTCCGGCAAGACCATCATCGAGTGGTCGCCCGCGGCTCAGCAGGCCCCCGGGGAAGGCGACCGGGTGTTTCACATCGAGGCGGTCTCGAGCAACATCACGGTGAGCATCTCGGGCGTCACCATCGAGAACGGAATCACTCCTCCGGCGCTGGTGGTGGAGACGCTGCCGGACGGCTCGTACTATCAGTTCGAGCGCAGCGGAGCGGGCATTGCCATCGGAGCGGCGGCGGCCGTGACGCACATCAGTACCGCCGCTTCGGGCGGCGGCAGCGGCGCTTCGGGCAGCGGCGGGTCGGGCGGCGGCGGCTCGGGCGGCGAGGAAGGTGGAGAGACTTCGGCCAGCATTACGGGTGTGACGCTGTCCGATGTGCGCATCCTCGACAACCGAAGCGGCGCGGCCGGGGGCGGCATCGCGAGCGCCGCGCCCTTGACGCTGAACGATGTGGTGGTGAGCGGCAACAGCGCGGTGACGAACGGCGGCGGAATCTACAGCGATGCGCAGCTGACAGTCGTCAATTCGACCATCGGCACCACGAGCACGCTGACGACCCCGAACACGGCCGAGGGGGGCGGCGGTCTGTTCGATACCGGCATGCACAACACGCTCATTAAGGAGAGTGCGATCACCGGTAACAGCGCGGTGGCCGGCGGCGCGATATCGGCGCGCTCGCTGGTCGACATGAGTATCGTCAATACGACGATCAGCGGAAATTCCGCGACCGATGTCGGCGGCGGCATAACCACCAACGGCTCGGTCACGCTGCAGAACGACACGATCGCGGACAATACCGCGGCGAATGACTCGACGAGCGGCGGTGCCGGGATCAACGCTTTCGGCAGCGGGGTCTACCACTTCGTCAATACGCTGTTCCAGAGGAATGTCGCGACCGGCTCCAGTACGCCATCGAGCTGTGGTTGCAGCGGCTCGAGCTGCAGAGCCGGGGTCATGGTGTCCCTGGGGCACAACCTGGCGGACGATGCCACCTGCGCGCTGACGGGAGCCGGGGATCTCGCCGATACGGCCACGGATCTACAGGCGCTGGCCGACAACGGCGGGCCGACCGAGACGCGCGCTCTGCTTGGCGGCTCACCGGCGGTGGACGCCGGCGACAATGCCAACTGCCCGAACACGGACCAGCGGGGCAGCATGCGGCCGGCGGACGGGAATCTCCAGAACACCGAGGTGTGCGACATCGGGGCGTACGAGCTGTTTGTCCCGCGCGCGGATCTGCACGTCAGCGAGAAGTCCGGGCCGGACAAGGCGCCGCACGGTGCTCCGGCAGACGTATCGTTCGCGTTTACGAACGACTCAACCACCGCATCGGATGCGACGGGTGTGATGATCACCACCGATGCACTGCCGGTGAGTTACTCACTGTCGAGCGCGACGATGACCGCGGCCGGGAGCACGTCCGACTGTGCATACGATCCGAATACGCGGGTGATCACCTGCGAGGTCGGGACCTTGCCGAAGGCGCAGACCGTGACACTCGATGTGCATGGCACTGGAACGGCGCCGGGCGCCGTGGCGATCACGGCGCACATCACGGCGGCGAGTCCCACGGAGATCTCGCCGGACAACAACTCCGCGACGGTGAGGATGCTGATCCAGGGCACCAGCAACCTGAGCGTGACGGCGAGCGGACCGTCGCAGCAGCCGCAGGTCAATGGACAGGCCGCGGTGAGCTTCACGGTCGACAACGCTGGGCCGGATGCGGCGAACAATGTGCAGGTGCTGGCGATTTTCAGCGATCGGATGAAATACCAGAAGATGCAGATGGCCTCCGGCGGCACGTGCACGCTGCTGCCGGATGACATGAGTGCGGTGTGCGACGTCGGAACGATCGCCGCTGGTGACAGTGTGACCGGGACGCTCAATCTGGTGCCGGCAGCCGCGGGCATGGAGGATGTGCAATTGCAGGTCATTCAGCTCACCACGGACGACGTGGACACCGACCTCGCCAACAATTCGACGACGGTGCCGCTGACGATCGCCGAGCAAATCACGCCGACAACCCCGTCGGCGCCTGCTTCGGCATCGGGCGGGGGCGGCGGGTGCGTGTTCAAGCCGGGCGGATCAGTTGATCCGACGCTGCTCGTCGCCTTCGGGATCGGCATCGCAGGCCTCGGTGCGCGCCGCTGGCGCCAGGCGCTGAAGCGCAGGCAGCGCGTGAGCCGCTGACGGGCCGCGCGGGGGCGGATACGACCGGCGCGTCGTGGCCGCCCCCGATGGTTGCGGCGGATGGGATGAGACCGGGATCGATCAGCGAAGGGAAGCGCATTGTGCCGAAGGAGATGTCATGACTGTTCGTGTGCGCGACCCGTATCCCCTGGTCCATGCGGCTGTGCTCGCTCTGGCGCTCGCGCTCTGCGGGGCGGGCGCCCACGCCGGCACGTTCCAGGTCGATACCACGCGCGATGCGCCGGCCTCGCCTGCGGCGATCGGCGCGGGCGTGTGCGATGACGGGCAGGGTGAGTGCACCTTGCGCGCGGCCGTCCAGGTCGCCGATGCCGCCCCGGCGGGGAGCACGATCCTCGTGCCGGCCGGCGACTATGTGCTGACCGTGAGCGGTGTCGATGAGGCGGCGGCGATGGTCGCGGGCAGCTATGTGCTCGAGCATACGGCCGATGCGTCCAAGGGCGATCTGAACATCGTGCAGAGCATGAGCATCATAGGGGCGGGTGCGGGACGGACCGTGATCGGCTGGGCGCCGGGAGCGGATCAGGACCGTGTCTTTCATATCGAGGTGCCCCCCTCGGCGCAGAGCGATATCAATGTGACGCTGCAGGGCCTCACGGTCGAGAACGGATACGTGCCGCCACCGGTAATTCTCGATGGGTCGGTGCCGACTGCGGTGATTCGTCTTGCACGCATGGGCGGGGGCATCGCCATCGGAGCCGGTGCCGAGATCCAGGTGGTCGACTCGACTGCGACCGAGGGAGAGGACGAGGAGGGCGGCAGTTGCGGTGGCGGTGGCGATGGTGGAGGCGGTGGCAGTGAGGGTTGCGCGGGACCGGAGGGGCACGGCGGCCCCGGTGAGAGCGAATCGGGTGCGACGATCCAGATGGTGACGCTCTCGGACGTGTGGGTGCTGAACAACTCCTCCGGTGGCGAGGGCGGCGGGATCTACAACACGGCCCCGATTACGCTGGATCACGTCACGGTCGCCGGGAACAGCAGCGCGATCAACGGGGGCGGGATCTACAATGATGCCGCGATGCTGATGCGCGACAGCGAGATCGGCACGGTGGCGGTCCCAAACCACGCCAATGACGGTGGTGGCTTGTTCGAGACCGGATTTCACACCTCGCAGATCGAGCGCAGTGCCTTCGTGGGCAACAGCGCATCGAGCGGGGGCGGCATCGCCGGGCGCCGGATGGTGCTCGAGGTGATCAGCCGTTCCACGATCGCGGACAACACCGCGACCGACGGCGGCGGCGGCATCATGACCAACGGCCGTGTTGAGCTCATCAACGACACGGTGGCGGACAACACGGTGTCGGGCAAGGTCGGCAAGGCTGGCGCCGGCCTCAGTGGCTTCGGGCCGGCGAGCGAGCAGCCCGCGGGCGGTGGCGCCAACGCGGCGAATTTCAGCCTGGTCAATACCATCGTGGCGAACAATACCTACGTGGGAACCCCACCGACGCTGCTCAATTGCGGTGGCAAGGGCGAGGGCGATCCGGGAGCTCGATTCTATTCGATGGGATACAACATAGAGGATGGCGTTAGCTGTGGACTGACGGCGAGCGGCGATCACCCCGGGGTGAACCCGCAGCTCGGTCCGCTCGCGGACAACGGAGGAGGGACGCTCACCATGGCCTTGCTGCCCGGGAGTCCTGCGATCGACGCCGGTAACAGCGCGCTCTGCCCGAACGACGATCAGCGCGCCCAGATGGGCCGTGCCGACGGCAACCTCGACGGGGTGTTCCAGTGCGACATCGGCGCCTACGAGCTGTTCGTGCACACGGCCGACTTGCACATCGACAATGTCGATGCGCCGGACTCGGTGTACGTCGACGCCACGTTCACGGCAGCCGCGACGCTGCATGTAGATCCGGCCGCGACCACCCCGGCGACCGGGGTGAAGCTGATTACATCGGCGCTACCGTCCTCGGTGACGCTCAATGCTGCCTCGGTTGCCGCACCCGGGGGAACGATGAACTGCACGGAGGCGGCGGCGGTGGTGAGCTGCGCGGTCGGAACTCTGTCTCCCGACTCGAAGGCCACCGTGACCTTGACGCTGCAGGCAAGCGAGCCGAACTCCGGGGCGGCGATCACTTTTACCGCGTCGCAGACCGCGCCGGTCGATCCGAACTTGAGCAACAATTCCGCAAAGGTGACGTTCGCGGAGCTCGGCAAGGCGGACCTCAGCGTCGCGTCGAGGACCGCTTCGCTCGGCGCGACCCCGGGGGAGGTGACCTATTTCCCGTTTTACATCCGCAACAAAGGCCCGATGAGCGCCGGGCACATCCGCTTCGGGGTGTCTTTGCCGGACGACGTGGTGTTCGATTCGATCGATCTGCCCGGCGCGACCTGCAACTTCGACGGCACCGACACGCCGCCTTCCGTGATGTGCAGCGTCGATTCGCTGGGCGCCGGTGAGATATTGAGCGGCATCGTGCAGGTCACCGCGGTCGCGAGCGGCGAGGGAACGGTGACCTTCTCGGTGGATGCGCCCGAGGAGGATGTGAATCTGGCGGACAACACCACGCAGACGACGGTGTCGATCAAGAGCGTGCCCGCCGCCGCCGCGCCGGGGAGCACGGGGGGCGGCGGCTGTGTCTCGGCCCCGGGCGCGGGGTTCGATCCGATGCTGGTCGGACTGGCCGCATTCGCCGCGCTCGCTCTGGCCTGGAAGGAATTCCGGCGCCGCGGACGGCGGCGCTAGTCGGACCGCCGCGCGGGCTGCCGGTGAATATGAGAGTTGCTGCGGAGGGCCTGCACCGGTTGGCCGCGGTGCGCGCGCGCGCGGCGCTCGGATTCCTGGCGGATCGGCTTTGGTGGCTCGCGGGAGCGAGCGGACTCGCCGTGACGGCGAGCCTGTTGTGGGCGTGGCCTCAGGCCTTGGCGGGATCGGCGCTGCGCGGAGCCGATGTGTGGCTGTCGTGCGTGGTCTGGCAGCCGATCCTCGAGGAAGTGACGTTCCGCGGCATTCTCCAGGGGGAGCTGCTGCGCAGCCGGTGGGGGCGCAGGCGCTGGCGCGGCGTGAGCGCGGCGAATCTAGTGTGCTCGGCGGCCTTCGCCGCGCTGCACTTCGTGCACCACCCGCCCCTCTGGGCCGTGAGCGTGTTGGTCCCGTCGCTGCTGTTCGGGTGGCTGCGCGAGCGGCACCGAGGAGTGGCTGCGCCCATCGGCCTGCACATGCTGTTCAATCTGGAATTCTTCGCAGCCGCTGCGCTGGCGGTCGGCTGAGAGCGCGTCTGTCGGGGTGCGCCCTGCCGAGTCGCTGCCGGGCGACGGCGCGGTGTTGTACCTAGGGACATGTGCGAATGGCGGGCGGAGGGCGAATTTTAGACATTCCGCCCGTCTGGATGAAATATTTCTGGAGGTAATCATGTATCCATCAAAGTCAAAAGTTACGATGGCGATTCTTGCCGGTCTGCTGCTCTCCTCCCCGGCGGCGTTCGCGCAGCGTGCCGGGCGCGGCGGCGGCGGCGCGGGCTCGACAAGCTCCGGCCGGATAGGCAGCGGGACGCGCTTGCAGGATCAGGACAGGCTCTCGACCCACGACATGGACCGTTTGCACGATCGGACACTCGATCGGACGCGCGATCGGTTGCATGACCGCACGTTCGATCGATTGTACGACAGAGACCTGCTCAGGGAGCAGGACCGCGACCGGATCTACGGCGGCAACCTCATGACCTCGTCAGAGAAGGATCAGTACGAGCAGCGCTTGCGCTCGCTGCCGACGGAACAGGAGCGGGTGCAGTTTCGCCTGCAGGAGCAGCAGAAGATGCAAAGGCGCGCCGAGGAGCGGCACGAGCGGCTCGGTGCGGCGCCGAGCGAGGCGCAGATCAGATCCCAGGAACGCGCACGGCAGCAGGAGCGGGACCAGATCTACGGGTACTCCATGATGTCCCCGCAGGAGGTTGCCCGCTACCAGGCGCAGATCGGCTCTGCCCGGACAGCGCAGGAGCGGGAGCGTATCCGTGCCGAGCACCGTACCCAGATGGAGGAACGCGCCCGCGAGCGCGGCGAGTCGGCGCCGCAATGAGGAACTTGCGACATGATCTGCAAGGGCAACATTCTCGTCCTGACGGTGTGTCTTGGGATGGGGTCGGCTTCGGCCGCCTGGGCGGCAGGTTCCGGCGCAAGCCCGTGGCGCCTCTCGGCAGGCTACCAGTACACCAGCGGTGATTACGGCGGTAGCCAGACCATCACCGAGACCTACGTGCCGGTGACTGCCGCCTATCGCTACCAGTCGGTGGCGATCCGGTTGACGGTACCTTATGTGAGCGTGACAGGTCCGGCGACGATCATCGACGACACCACCGGGGAGTTCGCCCCCGGCCCGGGCGGTACGCACGGCGGACTCGGGGATGTGCTGTTCTCGGGGACGCTCTATGACCTGGTGCATTCGGAAGCAGCCCGGTTCCATCTGGATTTGACCGCGACGGTGAAATTCGGCACCGCGCATGCCTCCGAAGGACTCGGTACGGGCGAGAACGACTATGCGGTGCAGCTCGATGCGTTGAAGGACATCGGTCGAGCGGGGCTGTTCGGGACGGCAGGATACGTGGTGCGCGGCAGTCCCGGTCGCATCCATCTGCGCGATGTGCCATTCGGCGAGATCGGCGCAGACCTGCTGCTGAGGCAAGGGGTGCGGGCCGGGGTGAGTTTTTCGTACCGACCCTCGGCGATCATCAATTATGAGTCGGTGAAGGAAGCCGCTGTGTTCGTGGCATTCGCCGGCCCAAGTGGACTGATCTTCCACCCCTCGTTGTTCAAGGGATTCGGCAACAGCAGTCCATCGTGGGGTGCCGCGCTGGTGGTGAACTGGCATCCGTCCTGAGGTGATGGCCGCTCAGCGGGGATGGCTGGCGGCCCACCGCTTCCCAAACAGCATGCGCTCGACTTGCGAGTCGGACCCTTTGATCGTATTGCTGCGCGGCGCGCGCGGGCATCCGCCGGCCGGTGAAGACCAATCCGAGGCCCGCATGGTAGCGCTACCGGTAGCCAGGGGCGCTGCAAGGCGGTAGCATCCGGACTGATTCCCGCGCCTCGACGGCTGCGGGGTCGGCTTTGAGCCCTTGTCGATCGGGTTATGAGCTGCTTCGCGCTGCGCCTTGGCGCAGCGGTCGGGAGCAGTGCGCCTCCTGGAGGCCTGCAGCCGCTCACGGGGTTCAGGGGTTCGGAATTCACCCTACTGCCCATCGGGATCCGAGGCGGATCGAAGGAGGCCTTTGATGAACAAAGCAACGCTCGAGCTCAACCGCGCAGGCCAGAGCCTGTGGCTGGACAACATCACGCGCGAGCTGCTGACGAGCGGCACACTGCGCCGCTACATCGAGGAGCTGTCGGTCACGGGGCTCACCTCGAACCCGACGATCTTCGATCAGGCGATGAAGCATGGTGCGGCCTACGACGAGGATCTGCACAGGCTCGCCTCGCGCGGTCTTGCGGTCGAAGAGGTGTTCTTCCAGGTTGCGTTGGAGGACCTCACGCAAGCGGCTGATCTTTTCCGCCCGGTGCACGAGCGCACGGCGGGCTTTGACGGCTGGGTGTCGCTCGAGGTCTCCCCGCACCTCGCGCGAGACACGCGCGCAACGCTCGAGCAGGCCCGGGAGCTGCACGCACGCGCCGACCGTCCCAACCTCTTCATCAAGATTCCCGGTACCCCGGAGGGCCTGCCCGCGATCGAGGAAGCGATTTTCTCGGGGGTGCCCGTGAACGTGACGCTGCTGTTCTCGGCCGGACAGTATGTCGCGGCGGCGGGGGCGTGGCTTCGAGGCATCGAGCGGCGCATCGAGGCGGGATTGAGCCCCAACGTCGCCTCCGTGGCATCCCTGTTCCTCAGCCGATGGGATGTGGCGACCGCGGCCCAGGTGCCTGCCGCGCTGGTGAACCGGCTGGGGCTTGCCATCGGCCGCAGCGCCTATCGGGAGTACTGCCGGCTGTTGAGCTCGCCGCGCTGGCTGCGGGCCATGAATGCAGGCGTTCGGCCGCAGCGGCTGCTTTTTGCGAGCACCGGAACCAAGGATCCGAAGGCCTCGGATGTGCTCTACGTCGAGGGACTCGTCGGACCGCTCACGATCAATACCATGCCCGAGAGCACGCTGAAGGCCTTTGCCGATCATGGCACGGTGCAGAAGGCGATCGAGGCCGACGGCGGGGACAGTGAGGCGGTGCTCGCGCAGTTCAGCAAGGCGGGTGTGAATCTCGCGGCGCTCGCCGAGAAGCTGCAGCAGGATGGCGCGGCGGCCTTCGTCAAGTCCTGGGACGACCTGATGGACGGAATCGGCGCGAAGGCGGGGGCGCTGAAGCGGGCCGCGTCGGGTTAGGTGCGTAGGGCTGCGCTGCACCTGCGCCGGCGGCCGCTCAAACTGCGATCACTTCTCCCTCCGCGAGGGGACGCCAGTCCTCGCTGGTGAGCGGAACGCTTGCGAGCAGTTCGATCTGCTGATCCGGCCCACCGGTCTCGAGAGTGATGCCAGCCTCGATCAGGGCGTCCGGGTCGTTCCGGCAGCCCCGGCTGAGCCGCCACAGCCCCGGAGGCCCGATCCGCCCATCGGCCTGAATGCGGCGGTGAGCGTGCGCGAAGAGGCTCAGACCGTCGCAGTAGAGAAAGTTCGCCGGCCCGAGCTCGCGCATCTGCTCGGCGAAGCGCGCCACGATCTCGAGCCGGTGCGTGAGCGGCGGCGGATGCGCTTGCCTCCATAGCACCGCCATCCGGTCGAACAGCAGGCAGGCGGCGAGCTCGGAGTCGGTCTCCCCGAGCGGCAGGAAGCGGCTGGGTGTCAGTCCGTAAAGCTGCTCGATGCCCTCCAGTCGGCCATTGTGCGCAAAGCAATGCATGCGCCCGCCGATCTCACGCGCGAACGGCTGGGTGTTGGCGAGCGCCACCGCCCCCCGTGTCGCATGGCGGACATGGGAGATGAGGAGTCGCGTTTGCACGCGCCGGCCTTCGATGAATGCCAGCCAGGGGCTGTCGCGCGCCGGCTGCGGCTCTCGATACACGCGCAGATCCGTTCCGTCGGCGAGCGCAATGCCCCAGCCGTCGATCAGCCGATGCTCGAGGCCGCCGCGCTCGGCAAAGCGTCGCAGGGTGAAGGTTGCCGCCGTCGGCAGGCGGCTCGAGAGGCCGAAAAGCTCGCACATCATTCGCTCCAACCCGTAAGGCTAGGGCGCTTGTGCACGGCCGGCCAGTGGGGGGATTACCTACGGCGGCCCGCGGGCGCTCGGCCGTAGGTGAATCCACTGATTTGAGAAGGCGGCCATGCGCTTAGGGTGGCCGGTAGTTGCCGGGGTGAAGACCATGTGTGATTCGCAGCACGTCACCGGCGCCGGTCCGGCGAGGTTGCCGCCCGCACTGGCCGGCTTGATGGCGCCACTTGCCTATCCGCACCCGGTCGATGCCGTCGAGCTCCTCGAGACTCCGATCTCCTGGGTGTTGCTCGCCGGGCGGTTCGCCTACAAGGTGAAGCGGCCGGTGCGCTATCCGTTCATCGATCTCACCTCGCCCGAGCGCAGGAGATTTCTCTGCGAGGAGGAGCTGCGGCTCAACCGGCGGTTCGCGCCGGCGCTTTACCTCGAAGTCTGCGAGATTGTGAGCGTCGAGGGGGCGCCGAGGATACGCCTGCGCGCCCGCGATCCGGGGCAGGCTCACGGTGGCGTTCTCGAGCATGCCGTGCGCATGCACAGATTTTCACGGTCGGACGAGCTCGATCACCTGCTGGCGACCCACCGCGTCGAGCCTCTCGAGCTCGAGGCGTTCGGGCGCAGTCTCGCCGAAGTCCACAGCACGCTTCCCGAGGCGCAGGCGGACTCGCCCTGGGGGACACCCGAGGGCGTGAAGACTCAGCTCATTCGCAACCTCCTGGAGTGCGTCGAGGCGGCCCGCGATCTCGGCACCGCCGAGGAGGTGCTCGCGCTGCGTCAGCAGTTCGAGCAACGCATCGACGCCGCGAGGCCCTGCATGCTCGTGAGGCGGGAAACAGGGCGTGTGCGCGAGTGTCACGGCGATCTGCACAGCCGCAACATCGTGCGTCTCGACACGGGCCTGGTCGCATTCGACTGCCTGGAGTACGAGCCGGCGTTCCGCTGGATCGACGTGGCTGACGAGATCGCCTTTCTCACGAGCGATCTCGGCGCGCGCCATTGCGGGCGCCACGCTCATGCGTTCCTCAGCGGTTATCTCGCGCGCGGCGGCGATTACCACGCCTGCAGGCTCATAAGGCTTTACGAGGTCCATCGTGCGCTCGTTCGCGCGAAAGTGGCGGCGCTTTCCGCGGCGGGGCTCGCTCAGGGGCCGCAGCGGCAATCCCTGCGCCAGGAGCATCTGCGTCTGATCGCCCATGCGGCGGCGGCGTTGACGCCAGGCAAACCGCTGCTTCTCGTGATGTGCGGCCTGTCGGGCTCGGGCAAGACCTGGCTCGCGCGCCTGCTCGCGGAGCGGCTCTCGGCGCTGCACCTGCGCTCGGATGTGGAGCGAAAGCGGCGCGCGGGACTCGACCCACTGGCGAAGTCCAGCTCCGGGCTCGCCGAAGGGCTGTATTCGAGCAGGATGAATGCGCGCGTCTACGATGATCTCGCGCGCGCCGCGCAAGACGGGCTGTCCGGAGGCTACGATGTGATCGTCGATGCCACCTTCCTCAGCCGCGATCAACGTGCGCGATTCGCCGAGTTGGGCGCCACGCTCGGCTCAGCCACTCACTTCGTCTGCTGTCAGGCGCCGCCGGCGGTGCTGCGCGCGCGGGTTCTGGCGCGAGCCCGCGCGGCGCTCGATCCATCGGAGGCCGATTTGTCCGTGCTCGAGTGGCAGCGCGACAGAATCGAGCCCTTCGCCGCCGACGATCCTTTCGATGTGATCTACGTGGAGTCCGCCGATCGCGAGGCGCTCGAGAAAGTGTTGCGACGGACGGAACGATCAGCGGCAGGGGAGTCTCCCGCCGCTTGAGGTCACCTGTGTGCCGGGGCCGGCATCCGCCGGCCCCGGCGGCATCCCTCAGAACCTGCCCCCCTGATAGTCCTCGAACGCCTGCATCAGCTCCTCGCGGGTGTTCATGACGAAGGGGCCGTACTTGGCCACCGGCTCGCGCAGCGGCCGCCCCGCGACGAGGATGGCGCGTGCGGGCTGCGCGACCGTGTCCTTCCCGGCGGGGGCAACGCCCTCGACGCGCACGCTCTCGCCCTCGGCGAGCACCGCGAGCTGATGAGTGTCGACCGTGGCGGGGCGATCGCCGTCGCCGACGCGCATCGCGCCCTCGTAGACGTAGAGAAACGCCGCGTGCCCGGCGGGCAGCGCGTGCGAGAAGCGCACGCCCGGCTCGAGCTCGATGTCGAGGTAGGTCGGGTCGGTCGCAGGTTGAGCGATGGGCCCCGCGACGCCCGCCACCTCCCCGGCGATCACCTTCACCCGCGCCCCCTCTACGGTCACGGCGGGAATCTTCTGCGGCCCGAACTCCTGGTACTTCGGCGCGGTCATCTTGTCCCTGGCGGGCAGGTTGATCCACAGCTGAAAGCCGCGCATGCGCCCTTCCTGCTGCTCGGGCATCTCGGAGTGCACGATGCCGCGGCCGGCCGTCATCCACTGCACGCTGCCCGGCACGAGCACGCCCTCGTGGCCGTGATTGTCGCGGTGGCGCATGCACCCATCGAGCATGTAGGTGACCGTCTCGAAGCCGCGGTGCGGATGGTCCGGGAAGCCTGCGATGTAATCGCCGGGATTGTCGGTGCCGAACTCATCGAGCATCAGGAACGGATCGAGGTCCGGGAGCTGCCCCTGGCCGATCACGCGTGTCAGCTTGACGCCGGCCCCGTCCGAGGTCGGCATGCCGCGTACGAGCCGGGCGATGCCTCGTGTGGATGAGGCATCAGGCGCCCCGCCCGTGCGGGGCCGGTGCTGCGCACCGTGCAAAATCTTGCCAGACGATTCTGTCATGAGAATCTCCTCGGGGCTGGTGTGCGTTGCCGTTGCGAGCGGCGCTCAGGCGGCGAGCCGGGCCACCTCCGCGGTCGCCGCCTCGATCGCCGCCCGGCGCTGATCGGCGCTGATGTTGAGCCCCTCGGCCCGCACGAATGTCAGATCGGTGATGCCGAGAAAGCCGAGGATACCGCGCAAGTAGCTCTCCTGGTGATCGAGGAACGCCGCGGGGGATTGCGGGCCGTAGAACCCGCCGCGGGAGGAGGCGACGATCACCTTCTTCGCGCCGGCGAGCCCCTCGGGACCTTTTTCCGTGTAGCGGAAAGTCTTGCCGGCGACCGCGATCCGGTCGATCCAGGCCTTCAGCTGCGAGGAGATCGAGAAGTTGTACATGGGCGCGCCCACCACGACGACGTCGGCCGCGAGAAAGTCCTCGAGCGCCTTGCCGCCGCGCGCGAGGTCCTCGAGCAGGGACGGGGACTCCGGGGTGGCGCCCTGGGCGGCCGCCAGGTGCGCTCCGGTCAGATGCCCGATGGGCTCGGCGCCAAGATCGGTGTAGCTTACCTCGATGCCCGCATGGGCCTCGCGCAGGCGTTTGACGATGGCCGAGCTCAGTTGGCGGCTGACCGAATTCTGGCCGAGAATGCTGGCGTCGACGTGCAGGAGTTTCATGCAGACCTCGATATGGTATAAAATGAGTACCGAGGATAAGTATGTAATTGTCGGGGGCGGAGGCACAAGAAGGCACACCGATGCGACAGAGTGAAACCGATGTAACCCACGGGGGGAGTGCGCTCCCGAGCGCGGAGTGCCCGAAGATCAGCCAGGTGCTGGCGCGGGTCGGCGAGAAGTGGAGCGTCCTCATCATCATCATGCTGACCGAGCGGCCGCGGCGCTTCTCGGAGCTGAAACGCGCCATCGGCGGAATATCTCAGCGAATGCTGACGCTGTGCCTGCGCGGCCTGGAGCGCGACGGGCTGGTGAAGCGGACGGTTTACCCGGTCGTGCCGCCAAAGGTCGAGTACGAGCTCACTCCTCTCGGCCGGTCTTTGCGCGAGCCGGTCACTCAGCTCGCCAAATGGGCGCAGAGCCACATCGCCGAGCTCGACGCCGCGCGGGAGGCGTTCGACCGGAAGGAATCCCTCGAGCGCAGCAAGGCCCAGAGTGCCCCGGAGTGGGCGGGCACCGGACAGAGCGGATGGATGGAGTCGCGCAGGCGTTGATCCCGGGCCGTCCCGGGAGGCGGCATCGGCGCAGGGCGGTGTGAGCGCGCGCTCGGCCCGCTCAGCGTGGGTTGGCGTGCCGCGAGGCGAGCTCCGCGGCCACGCGCTCGAGCGACAGGCCCCGGCTCTTGAGCAGCAACAGCAGGTGGTAGAGGAGGTCGGCCGACTCGCCGAGGAGCTTCTCCTCCGTCTCGGCAACGGCCGCCAACGCCACTTCCAGCCCTTCCTCCCCGACCTTCTGCGCCATCCTCTTCAGCCCCTGAGCGTACAGGCGCGCGGTGTAGCTGCCCTCGGGACGATCCGCGATCCGCTGCGCGATCACCGATTCCAGCTCGCCGAGGAACGCGAGCGGCGCGCCGGCCGGCGTCTGCGCGCCGAAGCAGGTGGCGGTGCCGAGGTGGCATACCGGGCCGCGCGGCCGGGCGGTGACGAGCAGCGCATCACCGTCGCAGTCGGCGCGTACCGATACCAGATCGAGCGTGTTGCCCGAGGTCTCGCCTTTTTCCCACAGGCGGCCCCGGCTGCGGCTGAAGAACACCACCCGAGCCCGCGCGAAGGTCTGAATCAGCGCCTCGCGGCTCATGTAGCCGAGCATGAGCACCGCGCCGCCGCCATCCTGCACTACCGCCGGCAGCAGCCCATTCATCTTCTCGAAGTCGAGCCGATCGATATCCGCCGGGCCGAGCGCATGGGCGGGAAATCCGATGTGACTCAAGGCCGCACCTCGATGCCTGCGAAGCGCAGCTCGCGCTTCAGATCCGGGATGGCGATGGCGCCGGAGTGAAACACGCTGGCCGCGAGCGCCGCATCGACGCCGGCCTCGCGGAACACGGACGCGAAATGTCCGATCTCGCCGGCGCCCCCAGAGGCCACGAGCGGCACCTGACAGATCGCGCGCACGGCGCGCAGCTGCTCGATGTCGTAGCCGCGGCGCACGCCGTCGCTGCCCATGCAGTTGAGCACGATCTCGCCCGCGCCGCGCTGCTGCACTTCCCGCGCCCATTCCAACACATCGCGGTCCGACTCGCGCGTGCGCGCCGGATCACCCGTGAACTGGTGGGCGCGGTAGCCCTCGCTCGCGCGCTCGCTGTCTATGCCGACCACCACGCACTGCGACCCGAAGCGCCGGCTCAAGCGGTCGATGAGCGAGGGGTCGGCGAGGGCGGGGGAGTTGACGGAGATCTTCTCCGCGCCGGCGTTGAGCACCGCCTCGGCGTCGCTCACGGAGCGGATGCCGCCGGCCACGCAAAACGGAATATCGAGCACGCGGGCCACACGCCCCACCCAGCCTCGATCGACCGAGCGTCCCTCGGGACTGGCGGTGATGTCGTAGAACACCAGCTCATCGGCGCCTTCGTCGCGATAGCGCGAGGCGAGCTCCAGGATGTCGCCGACGACCCGGTGATCGCGGAAGCGCACGCCCTTGACGACCTGGCCGTCGCGCACGTCTAGGCAGGGGATGATGCGTCGGGCAAGAATGGTCGTAACTCCTCGGGAGAGATCCGCTGCTCGAGCAGCGCCTTGCCGCTGACGGCCGCCGCGACTGCGACATCGGCCAGCCTCTGGAGGTCGCGGGCGTCGCGTACTCCGCCGGAGGCTTGCCAGGCGATGTCGGGAAAGCGGGCCACCGCGGCGCTGTAGAGCCCGCAATTGGGGCCGGCGAGGGCGCCATCGCGTGCGATGTCGGTGCACAACACGTGCCGGACGCTCCCGCGCGGATAAAGCGCGAGCACGTCCCAAAGGCTCTGTGCCCCGCCTTCCCGCCAGCCGCGCGTGCGCACTTGAGGCTCACCTTGCCCGTCGAGGCGCACATCGAGCGCCAGGCAGATCCGCTCGGGACCGAAGCGGCCGATCCACTCGAGCACCTCCCGGGGGCTTTCCACCGCGGCGCTGCCGATCACCACGCGCTCGACTCCGGCCGAGAGCAGCTCCTCGATCGTCTCGCAGCGGCGGATGCCGCCGCCCACCTGCAGGCGCGCCCCGCCTCGGGCGGCGAGCGCGGCGATCACCTTGCGGTTGGCGGGCGCGCCGTCGCGCGCACCGTCGAGATCGACCACGTGCAGCCAAAGAGCCCCGAGAGAGCGGTAGTGCTCGAGCAGCTCGGCGGGCTCGTATTGATAGCGTGTCTCGGCGTCGAAGTCGCCCTGGAAGAGGCGCACGCAACGGCCCTGGCGCAGATCGATGGCGGGAATGAGCAACATGAGTCAGGTGCTATCCAAGGGAGCGGTCCGCGGGTGATGTCAGCGAGTCGTTCATGAATGAGGCAGGCTCTAAAGGCTCAGAAAGTTGCTGAGCAGCCGCGCGCCGCTCGCCGCCGAGCGCTCGGGATGAAACTGCACGCCCCAGAAGTTGTCCTGGCGCACCACCGCCGAGAGCGCCCCGCCGTACTCGACCGGCGCCACCGTCAGCTCACAGGCTGGCACGCCATAGCCGTGTACGAAGTAGAAATACGCCCCCGGCGCAAGCCCCGCGAGCAGCGGATCGGCTTTCCATTCCTCGAGCCGGTTCCACCCCATGTGCGGCACCGGGTATCCCGCCGCGGCCGGCAATCGCCGCACTTGCCCGGGCAGGATGCCGAGGCAGGGCGTCGGGCCTTCCTCGGAGCGCTCGAACAGCAACTGCATCCCCAGGCAGATTCCGAGGACCGGTTGGGTGAGCGAGGGCAGCAGAGTGTCGAGCGCGCAGCGGCGCAGCCGCTCCATGGCATCCGCGGCGCAGCCGACGCCGGGCAGTACGAGGCGGGGAGCGGCCGCGATCTCGCGCGCATCCGCCGTCACCCGCGTCTTCGCGCCCAGACGCTCGAACGCGAACTGCAGCGAGGCGAGGTTCGCACCGCCGCTGTCGATGATGGCGGCGTCCATCACAGCACACCCTTGGTGCTCGGCAGCTCCTCGCTCTCGCGGCGGAAAGCCTGTCGCAGCGCCCGCCCGACGCCCTTGAAGCACCCTTCTATCATGTGATGCGTGTTCTCACCGGTCACGCTGAGGTGCATCGCCGCGCCCAGGGAGTCCGCGAGCGATCTGAAAAAATGCGGTACCAGCTCGGTGGGCAGACCGCCCACGGCCTCCCGGGTGAAACGGCCGCTGAACTGGGCGAAGGCCCGGCCCGAGAGGTCGATCGCCACCTGCGCGAGCGCCTCGTCCATCGGCAGAAGGAAGCCGTAGCGGGCGATGCCGACTTTCGCGCCGAGCGCGCGTCGCAGCGCTTCCCCGAGCGCCAGTGCGCAGTCCTCCACCGTATGGTGCTCGTCGATCTTCAGGTCGCCCCGGCAGGAGAGCTCGAGGGCGAAGCCGCCGTGCCTCGCCAACTGCTCGAGCATGTGATCGAAGAATCCGATGCCGGTGTCGATGCTCACCGGCGCGGCCGCATCCAGGTCGACGCCGACCTCGATGTCGGTCTCCTTCGTGCGGCGTGTCACCCGGGCACGGCGCGCCGTCAGTGTCTGTACGATCGCCGGCCAGGTCTGTTCCAAGGTGCCGTCACGGCACACCCGCAAGCCGCGCACGCCGAGGTTATCGGCGAACGCGAGGTCGGTGTCCCGGTCTCCGACGACCGCGCTCGCCGCAAGGTCCACGGCGTTCGCCCGCAGATACTCGCGCACCAGGGCGGTGCCGGGCTTGCGGCACTCGCAGCCCTCGTGCGGGGCATGCGGGCACACGAACACCTCCTCGAACTCGATTCCCTGCGAGCGGAACGCCTCGAGGATGAACTGCTGCGGTGTCTCGAAGCTCTGGCGTGGAAAGGACGGGGTGCCGAGCCCGTCCTGGTTGGTGACCATGACGAGCCGGTAGCCGCGGCGCCTGAGCAGGGCGAGGGCCGCAAATACTCCGGGCATGAAGCGCACTTTCTCCAGCGCATCGACCTGGTGATCCGGCGGCTCCTCGACGAGCGTGCCATCCCGGTCGAGGAACAGCGTCGCGGCCGGCGAGCTCATGACCAGGCCTCGAGCAGGCGTGAGTTCTGCTCCGGGGTGCCGATGGTGATGCGCAGCGCCCGGCCGAGCCCCGGATAGCCGCGGGCGTCGCGCACCAGCAGCCCTGCCCGGCAGCCCTGCTCGAGCGCCGCGCCGGCATCGTCGAACTCCGCCAGAATGAAGTTCGAGTCGCTCGGCCACACGCGCAGGCTCCGAGGGAGCCCGGCCAGCGCCTTGGCGAGCCGCTCGCGCTCGGCGAGCACGGTGGCAAGCTGCTCCCTGCCCGCGGCGAGCGCCTCGGGCGTCAGCCGGGAGAGCACCACGTCCAAGGTCAGCTTGGCAATGGCATACGGCGGAATGATCTTGCGCAGCAGACGGATGACCTCCGGATCTGCGAGCAGAGCCCCGCAGCGCGCGCCGGCGAGGCCATAGGCCTTCGAGAGCGTGCGCAGCACCGCGAGGTTCGGCAGCTCCCCGAGGAGGCGGGCGAGGCTCGGGCGCCCGGCGAACTCGAGATAGGCCTCGTCGACCACGACGATTGCACGGCCCGCGAGCGCTCGCGCGATGCGCACCATCGCCTGCTCCTCGAGCAGATTGCCCGTGGGATTGTTGGGCGAGCAGAGAAAGACGAGCTTGGTGTGGGGCGTGCAGCGCTCGAGCACCTGCGCCACATCGAGCGCAAAGCCGTGCTCCATGGAAAGCGGGGCGGTGAGCACCTCGGCTCCCTGGATGCGGGCCGAGACCGAGTACATGCCGAAGGTCGGCGGGCAGACGAGCACCGCGTCCTCTCCGGCGCGGCAGAACGCGCGGCAGAGCAGATCGATGGCCTCATCGCTGCCTCGGCCGACGAGCACCGAGTCCGCCGCGACGCCATAGAGCCCAGCCAGCCGCTCGATGAGCGCCCGGGGTTGAGGCTCCGGATAGCGGTTGACCCCGGAGCGAGGATCGGCGCCCGCGGGGCTCCAGGGCAGCTCGTTGGCGTGCAGCCGCTCGAGCTGCGGCCGCCAGGCGGCATGCTCATAGACTCTCAGCGCGAGGATGTCCGGCCGCGCGAGCTCGGCAACCCAGCTCATGAGCCCGAAGCCTCGGCGGGCTGCCCCGCGCGCAGCACATCGAGACGCCGGGTCACGGCGGCCGCGTGCGCATCGAGTCCCTCCATCCGCGCGAGCGTCACGGCGGTGGGGCCGAGCTCGAGCAGGCCCGCGGGTGTGAGCTCCTGGACCGTGATGCGCTTGAGGTAGTCGAGCACCGAGAGCCCGCTGTAGGAGCGCGCGTAGCCGTAGGTCGGCAGCACGTGGTTGGTGCCCGAGCAATAATCGCCCATCGGCTCCGGTGACCAGGCACCGAGAAACACCGAGCCGGCGTTCACGATCTTCGCCAACAGGGCGCGCGGCGCACTCACCTGCAGGATCAGATGCTCGGCGGCATACTCGTTGGCCACGTCGGCCGCGATGTCGAGGTCGCGGACGAGGATGCAGCGGCTCGCGGCGAGGGACCTGTCCAGGATGGCACGCCGTGAGAGGCCGCTCGACTGCTCATCGACCGCGACGCTCACAGCCTGTGCGAGCGCGGGGCTGTCCGTGACCAGGATGGCCTGTGCGTTCACGTCGTGCTCGGCTTGGGCGAGCAGATCGGAGGCGACGAATTGCGCCTGGGCCGATTCATCGGCGATCACCATGACCTCCGAGGGGCCGGCGGGCATGTCGCAGGCCGCCCCCTGCGGATCGGCCGCGGCGACCTGTTTGGCGGCGGTCACCCAGGCGTTGCCCGGGCCGAAGATCTTGTCGGCCTTGGGGATGCTCTCGGTGCCGTAGGCGAGGGCGGCGATGGCCTGCGCGCCGCCGACCTTGAACACCGACTCGACGCCGCAGAGCTCGGCGGCGGCCAGCACCGCCGGGCTCGCCGCGCCGGTGCGATCGGGCGGCGTGCACAAGGTGCGGCGCGGGCAGCCCGCGATGCGCGCCGGCACGGCGAGCATCACGACGGCCGAAGGCAGGGGCGCGGATCCCGCGGGCACATACAATCCAACGGCGCCGATCGGGCGCAGGATGCGCTCGCAGCGCACGCCGGGGCTGGTCTCGAGGGCGAGGGGCTCGAGCCGTTGGGCGCGGTGAAACCGCTCGACATTCTCGATGGCCCGCTCGATCGCGCCCAGCTGCCCGGCGCTCAGCGCCTGGCGCGCGTGCGCAAATTCCCGTGCGCTCACCGCGAGGTTGCCGATCTCGACGCCGTCGAACCGGCGGGTGTAGGCCCGCAGTGCCGCATCGCCGCCGGCGCGAACGTTGGCGATGACCTCGCGCACGACCGAGTCGATGTCCGAGCGGGACTGCTGCACGGGCCGCTCGAGAGCCCCTCTGCGCTCTTTCTCCGAGAGCGAGTCCCACGCAAGGATACGCATAGGGTCAGGGGCTCCTCAGGCCAGCATCTTTTCGACGGGCAACACCAGCAGCGCGCTGGCCCCGGCCTTCTTCAGGCTCTCGAGCGTTTCCCAGAACACGTTCTCGCGGCACACCGCATGGACGGCCACTTTGTCGGGAAAGCCCTCGAGCGGGATGATGCTCGGCGACTCGCTGCCGGGCAGGAGATTGCGGATCTGCGCCAGGGCGGCCCGCGGGGCGTGCAGCACGATGTACTTGCTCTCGCGCACCTGTTGCACGCCGTCGATGCGCATCAGCAGCCGCTCCACCCACTCGTCCTTCGGCGGCGGCAGGGCAAGCGGCGTGCGGATGAGCACGGCATGGCTCTCGAGCACGGTCTCGACCTCGCGCAGGTGATTGGCCTGCAGCGTCGAGCCGGTGGAGACCAGGTCGCAGATGAGATCGGCTCTGCCGAGGCGGGGAGCGATCTCCACCGCGCCCGAGAGCGTGACGATCTCGGCGCGAATGTCGCGCTCGCGCAGGTAGCTCTCGAGCAGGAACGGGTAGGTCGTGGCGATGCGCTTGCCGCGCAGGCTGCCAGCTCCCTCGAACGAGGTGCCCTGGGGCACCGCGAGGGACAGCCGGCAGCGGCCGAACTCGAGCTTGCGGACCTGCACAAAGCGCACCGGGTGGCCGCGGGCGGCGAGCTCCAGGCGCTTTTCCTCCAGCACGTTCAATCCCACGAGCCCCAGGTCACAGACATCCTCCTGCACCAGGTCGGGGATGTCATCGTCGCGCACGAACAGCACATCGAGCGGCATGTTCTCGCCGAAGGCGAGCAGCTGGTCCTTGCCGCGCGAGATCTTCAGGCCGCAGCGCGTGAGCAGATCGAGCGAGGGGTCGGTGAGGCGCCCGGATTTCTGAATGGCGAGTTTCAGGCGCAGCTCATCCATGGCCCGGCTCCCGCCGCTCGCTCCCATTGCCCGGCCGCGCGTTGTCGGCCGCGGCGGCACGCGCGGCGCGCGCGGCGTGCAGGTGCCATTTCCCGAGACGCTGGGCCACGAGTCCATAGCCGCCGTTGCCCGCGGCGAGAAAGCGCGCCACCCGCCCGATGGTCGTGACACTGACACCCGTGAGGCTGTGGATTTCGCGATAGGGCATGCCCCGGCCCAAGTAGTCCACGACCGACCAGCGGTCCGCCATGGCTTGAAGCTCGGCGGGAGTGCACAAGTCGCGGAAGAACGCGCGGACTTCCTCGGCGTTGCGCAGGGCGGCGATGGCGGCGTACAGGTTGCGCTCGGCGAGCGCCTCCTGGCGGGGACTGAGGCTGCGGTGGGTCTTCATGGCATGTCACTGTAATAGCGTGCTAGTACATTACCATACGGGAGTAGCCGGCGCCAGACCCTTTCACGAGGCGAGGTGCCGGGAATGAGGAGCATGATGCAAGAGCGGAATTTCCCGGATGCTCGAGAGACACGGACGGTTTGCGCGCGCGTCCCGAGATCGCTTCCTCGGGCGCCTGGGGAGGCGAGGAGGGCTCCCAGAGGGCCCCGCGCATGCGCGGGGGATCCCGGCCCCCCGGACGGGCCGGCTCACGGCGTGCCGGCGAAGATCCGCTCGCGTGCGCGCGGCGGCTGTGGCGTCGGTGTGAGCCGCAGCCGGCTTGACCGCCCGCCCAGGCGCCGCCTACACTGTGGACACTCATCGAGACCGGCTGAGGGATAGGCCCTTAGACGCCGGGGCAACCGCCAGGCTTAACCACCCTGTAATGGTGCCAACTCCTGCGATTCGGGTGCCCTCGGGCGCCCGGATCGACAGATGAGCGATCCATGAAGCTCCGCGCGCCACGGCGTCGCGGAGAAGGTCGTGGCAACCCGCCGGATCCCGGCGGGCGCTCCGCAGGGGAACTCGGTGACACCGAGAGAGGAATGCGGAGCCAACATCCATGAACGCCCTAGCCGAAGCCTCAGGCCTTGCGGGATTCGAGGCGCATCCGCCGTCCCTGCGGGCCCGTGAGGGCATATTCGAGATCCCTGGAGAATTGGCGCTGCACCACGGGGGACGGCTGTCCGCGGTGCGTGTGGCGTGGCGGATGGTCGGTCCCGCCGAGGCCCCCGTCGTCTGCGCGCTCGGCGGCATTTCGGCGAACCGGCGGGTGTGCCTGACGGAACAGCCCCGGCAGAGCTGGTGGAGAGAGGTGGCCGGTGCCGGCCGCCCGCTCGACACCGAGCGCTATCGTGTCCTCAGTTTCGATTACCTCGGCGGCAGTGGCGAGAGCACCGGGCCCGAGCCGGGTCAGGCGTTTCCCAACATCTCCACCTACGATCAGGCGGAAATCCTGCTGCGCCTCATCGAGCACCTGGGCGTGAAATCGTTGCGCGCCATCGCCGGCGGCTCCTACGGCGGGATGGTGGCGCTGGCCTTCGGCGAGCGCCACCCCGAGCGGGTCGGCCGGCTGATCGTGCTTTGCGCGACGGACCGTCCGCATCCGCTCGGCAGCGCCTGGCGCTGCGTGCAGCGCGACATCGTACGCTTCGGAATCGAAAGCGGCCGGGCCCGCGAGGCCCTGGCCCTTGCCCGGGCGCTCGCCATGTCGACCTACCGCACCGGGGAGGAGTTCCTGGCCCGTTTCGAGGGACTGCCCGCTTGGGAGGACGGCCGCTTCCGCCTTCCCGTGGAGCGCTACCTGAGCGCCCGTGGCAACGACTACGCCGAGCAGCACTCTCCCGAGGCCTTCCTGTGTCTGTCGGAGTCGATCGATCTGCACCGCGTCGAGGCGGCCCGCATCTGCGTACCCACGGCCGCGGTGGCCGTGCGCGAGGATCTGCTGGTGCCGTTGGCGGACGTGCGCGGCATGGTCGCGCGGCTGCATTCGGCGAGGCTGCACGAGATCTCCTCGATCTACGGCCACGACGCCTTCCTGAAGGAATCCCAGCAGCTGCACGGCGTGTTCGCCGCGGCGCTCGACAGCCACTGAGCCGAAATCCTAACGCAAGGTGACACTGTGACCTCGGGACGCTCGAGGGAGCGTGTCGACCGTGAAAGCAACGCAAGGTCATATGAGTCAATCCAACCGTACGCCCGCCCAGATCACCCGGACCGTCCGCGCGGGTCTCGAGTCCGACGAGGCCACAGGCGCCGTCGTGCCGCCGATCCATCTCTCCTCCACGTTCGCGTTCCGCGGCTTCGGCGAGAAGCGCCAGTACGACTACACCCGCTCGGGCAATCCCACCCGTGACCTCCTCGGCGCGGCGCTCGCCGGGCTCGAGGGCGGAGCGGGCGCGGTGGTGACCGCGACCGGCATGGCGGCGATCACCGTGGTCGGCTATCTCCTGCCGGCGGGCGCCCGGATCGTCGCGCCGCACGACTGCTACGGAGGAACCTACCGCCTGTTCGATGCCTGGGGGCGACGGGGCGAGCGGCAGGTGCAGTTCGTGGACTTCGGTGACGTGGCCGCCCTCGAGGCCGCGCTCGCCGTTCCCACGGCGCTGCTGTGGATCGAGACGCCGAGCAACCCGCTGTTGAGGATTACCGACATCGAGCGGTTCGCCGCGTTGGGGCACGCCGCGGGCGCAAAGGTCGCGGTTGACAACACCTTTCTGTCCCCGGCGTGGCAGCAGCCGCTGTCGCTCGGTGCGGATCTGGTCGTGCACTCGACGACCAAGTATTTGAACGGCCACAGCGATGTGGTCGGTGGGGCGGTCATTGCGCGCGATCAGGCGCTGCACCAGGAGCTTGCCTGGTGGGCCAACTGCCTCGGGCTCACCGGCTCGCCGTTTGACAGCTTTCTCACCTTAAGAGGGCTGCGCACACTGCACGCGCGTCTCGATCACCACGGCCGCAACGCCCAGGCGCTCGCCGAGTGGCTGAGCGCCGAGAGATCGGTCGCGCGCGTGTACTATCCGGGCCTGCCGGGCCATCCCGGGCACGAGGTGGCGCGGCGCCAGCAGCGCGGCTTCGGCGCAATCGTCACGCTGGAGCTGGCCGGGGGCCTCGAGGCGGTGCGTGCCTTCACGGCGGGCCTCGAGTACTTCTCGCTCGCGGAGTCGTTGGGAGGAGTGGAGAGCCTGGTGGCGCACCCGGCCACCATGACGCACGCGGCGATGGATCCGGCGGCGCGGTGCAAGGCGGGGCTCGTCGACGGTCTCATCCGGCTGTCGGTGGGCATCGAGGCGCTGGAGGATCTTCGCGCCGACCTCGCGGCCGCTCTGGTGCGCGCAGCGCGGGCCGGATAGGCGGCCGCGGTGAATGCCGGCGCGCCGGCAAGGAGCCTCGCCGCCGGAATCGAGCCGCATGTCAGTGCCGGCTCGATGTTGGCACGCGAGGGAGCGGGCGGTTGCTCCGCTTCACGTATCTCCTCCTGCCTATTTACTTTGACCGGTGCCGAGAGTAGGGTGCGCGCCGTCATTTGAGCCCATGAGGTTTCCCCCAGTTGGACAGTAGTTGTACGAGTGGTGGCAGGCGTCGCGCACCGGGCGACGGTCCGCGCTCGGCAGGGCTGGCCCCGGGGGAGAGCACCGCGGCAGACCGCTGAGGCGCTAAAAGGCCGGCGTCGGTTTCCCGCGCCGGGCGGCTCAACCACCATCCGTTTCCTTACTCCTGGCAGCGCACTCCGGCTTGCGGAGTGTGCGTTTTGTCACGTCACCGCATCGCTGAGGGAGCGATGCGGCAAACCGTGCGTCCGCTACCGCGAGGGCGAGTACCCGCGCAGCGCCGGCGCCCGAGGGTGGTGGATCATGATCACGAACCGCAAAGCCGCGATGCGGCGGGACTCGATGAGGCGAAAAATGGCCGATGGAGGCTGCGCATGAACGCGCAGCTCGAGAGGCGCGAGTTTCGCGCGTGCGCCGATTGCCCGCCGATTCCGGAGGGCCTGGAGCACCGCCTGCGCGACCGGTTGCATCTGGCGGAGCTGCACCGCGACGCAACGAACTGGCGCGGCCGTCTGGCCCTCGCGCTCGCGCTGCTCGGGCCGGGCGTGCTCGTCATGCTCGGTGACAACGATGCGGGAGGCGTCATCACCTACATGCAGACCGGCGCCGCCTATGGGCTCGGGCTGTTTCTGCCCTTGATGATCCTTCTCGGGTTCGTGGCCTATGTGGTGCAGGAGATGACGGTGCGCCTGGGCGCGGTCACCCGGCGCGGCCATGCGGAGTTGATCTGGAAGCGCTACGGTCCCTTCTGGGGCTGGTTCTCCCTCATCGATCTGATCGTGGCGAACGTGCTGACCCTGATGACCGAGTTCATCGGGATACGCCTGGGCGGTGAGGCGCTTGGCCTGTCGCCGTGGCTCACGGTGCCGGCGGCTCTGATCTTTGTCACCGTCGTGCTGGTGTTCCTGCGCTACTGGACGTGGGAGCGCATCTCGCTCTTCGTCGCGGCGTTCAACCTGGTTTTCGTACCGCTCGCCCTGCTCGCCCATCCTCACTGGCACGCCGTGGCGCTCGCCTTCGCCGGAGCGGGGTGGGCGGTCCCCGGAGGCTTCCTCTCCTTGACGTTCCTCGTTTTGATCTCGGCCAACATCGGCACGACGATCGCGCCCTGGCAGCTTTTCTTCCAGCAGTCCTGCGTGGTGGACAAGGGATTGCTCTCACAGGACATCCGCGCCGGGCGGCGCGACCTGATGCTGGGGGTGATCGGCATGGTGGTCGTCGCCATGGCACTGATCGTGCTCGCGGCGGGGATTCTCAAGGGCGCCCCGGGCTCGCAGCAGCTCGATGCGCAGAGCATCCTCGCCGCGATCCGCGCCCGGCTCGGCGAGGGCATGATGGCTCTCTTCGCGCTCGGCTTGATGGAGGCGGGCCTCATCGCCTCCATCGTGATCACGGCGAGCAGCGCCTGGGCGGTGGGGGAGGCCTTCGGCATCGACCGCTCGCTCAATGCGGCGGCGCGGCAGGCGCTCGGGTTCTACCTGCCTGCGGTTGCGGGCACCGCGGTCGCGGCGGTGCTGGTGATGATTCCGGGGCTCAATCTCGGTTTCCTCAACCTCAGCGTGCAGGTCATCGCCACCGTGTTCATGCCCGCGGCCATGCTGTTTCTGCTGCTGCTGCTCAATGACCGGGAGCTGATGGGCGAGCACGTGAACTCCCCGCGGCGAAACGCGATCTCGATCGCCATCATGATCGGGCTCATCGTCTGCAACAGCCTGTACGGAATCGTCACGCTGTTCCCGCACGCCTTCGGAGGATGATCATGAAGGAGCTTCGCGATTTTCAACCGCAGGACATCCGCCGGGTCATCGAGCAGGAGCGCTGGTACGAGCCGCTCGCGCAGGTGAGTCGGACCCGGCTGACGCCGCTGCAGCAGGCGGTGTTCTGGGGGCTGAGGGTGTACGTGGTGGTCATGGCCGCGGTGGTCGTGTGGGCGTTCCTGCACGGGGCGGCCGGCTGAGCGCTCAGGAGCCGCGCCGATCCCGCTCGGCGCCTCGCAATGGCCATTGCGAGGCGCCGGCCGCGGCGGTCACAGATTTGCCAACACCGCGTCCCCGACCTCCCGGGTCGAGAATGCGCTGGCGCCCTTGGCCGCTATGTCCGGCGTGCGCGCTCCCTGCGTGATCGCCTTCGACACGGCGTGCTCGAGCGCGGCCGCTTCGCTTTCGAGTCCCAGGGAGTGCCGCAGCAGCAGCGCCACGCTGAGCAGCGTCCCGCAGGGATTGGCGATGCCGCGGCCGGCGATGTCCGGGGCCGAGCCGTGGATGGGCTCGTACAGGCCCCGGGTGCCTTCGCCAAGGGAGGCCGAGGGCAGCAGACCGAGCGAGCCGGCGAGCATCGAGGCCTCATCGGTGAGGATGTCACCGAACATGTTCTCCGTGACCAGCACGTCAAAGTCGCTCGGACGGCGGATCAGGTGCATGGCGGCCGAATCGACCAGCATGTGCTCGAGCGTGATCTGCGGGAACTCCGTGCGCATGATCCGTGTGGCGACCTCGCGCCACAGGCGCGAGGTCTCGAGCACGTTCGATTTGTCGATGGAGACGAGCTTGCCGCGGCGCTTCTGCGCGAGACGCGCCGCGGCGCGCACGATGCGCTCCACCTCGGCCACCGTGTAGGTGCAGACGTCGGTGGCGGCCTGGGGCTCACGGCGCTTCTCGCCGAAATAGATTCCTCCGGTCAGCTCACGGACGAAGACGAGATCCACTGCCTCGATCACTTCCGGCTTGAGGGTGGAGGCGCCGAGCAGGGCGGGGTGGACCTTGACGGGCCTCAGGTTCGCATATACGCCGAGTGCGCTGCGCAGCCCGAGCAGCCCCTGCTCGGGGCGCACCTTGGCCTCGGGTGCCGACCACTTGGGGCCGCCGATGGCGCCGAGCAGCACCGCGTCGGCGTGCAGGCATGCCTCGAGTGTGTCCTTGGGCAGCGGGTTTCCGGTGAGATCGATCGCGGCTCCCCCGAAGGGCAGCTCGGTGAGCATGAGCTCGTGTCCGTGGCGCTCGGCGAGGGCGCGCAGACAGCGCAAGCCCTCGGCGATGACCTCGGGCCCGATGCCATCGCCGGGCAGAACGGCGATCTTCGCCTTCATGCGATCCCCGCCTGCGCTTCGTACGCGGCGATCCGCGCCTCGCGACCGAGGAGGAATCCGAGCTCATCGACGCCGTTCAGCAGGCAATAGCGTGCGAAGGGCTCGAGCGCAAAGCGCGCCGCCTGGCCGGTGGGAAGGGTGAGCGTCGTGGTCTCGAGGTCGATGCTCACCTCGGCGCCCGCGTGCTCGAGCAGCCAACGATGCGTGGCCGCATCGACGATGACGGGCACCAGGCCGTTCTTGAGCGAGTTGCTGCGGAAGATGTCGGCGATCTGGGTGCTCACCACGGCGCGAAAGCCGTAATCGGTCAGCGCCCAGGGAGCGTGCTCGCGCGAGGAGCCGCAGCCGAAGTTGTTGCCTGCGACGAGGATGGTGCAGCCCTCGGCCTCGGGGCGGTTCAGCGGGAAGTCGGCCCTGGGCGCGCCGTCGGATCCGTAGCGCCAGTCGGCGAACAGGTGCCTGCCCAGCCCCTCGCGCGTGGTGGTGGTGAGGAAGCGCGCCGGGATGATCTGATCGGTGTCGATGTCGCTCACCGCGAGCACCGCGGTGCGCGAGCGCAGGGTTCGGATCGGTTCCACTACATCAACTCCTCATGCGATTGGCGGAAAGTCCCCTTCGGGGCGTTGCCCGGCCCTTCCCGGGCTTCCCCTACAGCAGTTCCCGCGGGTCGGTCACGCGGCCGCGCACGGCGCACGCCGCGGCGGTGAGGGGACTGGCGAGCAGGGTGCGGGCGCCGATGCCCTGACGGCCCTCGAAATTGCGGTTGCTGGTGCTGACGGCGTATTGCCCCTTGCCGACCAGGTCGCCGTTCATGCCAAGGCACATCGAGCACCCGGACTCGCGCCACTCGGCGCCGGCCTCGAGAAAGACGCGGTGCAGGCCCTCGGCCTCGGCCTGGCGCTTGACCTGCTGGGAGCCCGGCACCACCAGCATCTGCACACCGGGTGCGACCTTGCGGCCGCGCAGGAGCGAGGCGGCGAGGCGCAGGTCCGACAGCCGCCCATTCGTGCAGCTGCCGACGAATACGACATTCACCGGGTGCTCCCGGATCGGCTGACCGGGAGCGAACCCCATGTAGGCGAGCGATTTCTCGAAGACCGGGTCGCCGGCGCGCTGCGGGATCGAGCCCCCGACCGGGATCACCATGCCGGGGTTGGTGCCGTAGGTGACCATGGGCTCGAGCGTGGAGGCGTCGATCTCGACCTCTGCATCGAATCGCGCGCCGGGGTCGGTGGGCAGCCGCCGCCAGCGCTCCACGGCGCGCTCCCACTCCTCGCCCTGCGGGGCGCGCGGACGGCCGGCGAGATAGGCGAAGGTGGTCTCATCCGGGGCGATCATGCCGGCGCGGGCGCCGGCCTCGATCGACATGTTGCACACCGTCATGCGCCCGTCCATGTCCAGGGCGCGGATGGTGTCGCCGCGGTATTCGATGACCTGGCCCGTGCCGCCTGCGACCCCGATCCGGCCGATGATGGCGAGGATCAGATCCTTGGCGCCGACACCCGCGGGCAACGTGCCGTTGATGTTGATCGCGAGCGTGCGCGGCTTGCGTTGCAGCAGGCACTGCGTGGCGAGCACGTGCCCGACCTCGGTGGTGCCGATCCCGAAGGCGAGCGCCCCGAGCGCCCCGTGGGTGCTGGTGTGGCTGTCGCCGCAGACCACGGTCTTGCCGGGCTGGGTCAAGCCGAGCTCCGGTCCGATGATGTGCACGATGCCGCGTTGCGCGTGACGCAGGTTCAGAAGCTCGACGCCGAAGGCGGCGCAATTGGTCTCGAGCTCGCGCACCTGGCGGGCCGCGGCCTCGATGGTGATCGGTGCTGCGCCGAAGACCTGCTCGGTCCGGGTGGGGGTCGAGTGATCCATGGTCGCGAACGTGAGTGGCGGCCGGCGGATCCCGAGCCCCCTCTGGCGCAGCACGGTGAAGGCCTGCGGGGAGGTGACCTCGTGGATCAAGTGCAGGTCGATGTAGAGGACGGCCGGAGTGTCGGGAGACTCGGGCTCCACCTCGTGTGCCCGCCAGACCTTCTCGAACAGGGTTTGTGGAATTGCGCTCATCGGACCGCCGCCGCTGCCGGCGCCTTTTCGTTCATGTTGACGTGATCGAGCCAGCCCCATTTGTCGGGCGTTTCGCCGCTGAAGAGGCCGAAGAACGCCTTCTGCAGCGACTCGGTGATGGGGCCGCGGCGGCCCGGGCCCACCGCCAGCCGGTCCACCGAGCGGATGGGGGTGATCTCCACCGCGGTGCCGGTGAAGAAGGCTTCATCGGCAATGTAGAGGAGCTCGCGGGGAATGGCGCACTCGCGCACCTCGATGCCGCGCTCGCGGGCGAGGCGCATCACGGTGTCGCGCGTGATGCCGCCGAGCACCGAGTGGGCGAGTGCCGGGGTGAGCAGCACCCCGTCCTTCACCACGAACAGGTTCTCGCCCGAGCCCTCGCTCAAGGTGCCATCGGGCGCGAGGCCGATGCCCTCATCGAACCCCAGGCGCCGCGCCTCGGCGCCGATCAGCTGGCTCGAGAGATAGTTGCCGCCGGCCTTGGCGAGCGCCGGCAGGGTGTTGGGAGCGAGGCGCTGCCAGGAGGAGATGCAGACATCGACGCCCTGGGCCTCGCTTTCCTGGCCGAGGTATTTGCCCCATTCCCACGCGGCCACCGCCACGACCGTGGGCGGATCGTTCTTCGGTGCGACACCGAGCTCGCCATAGCCGCGAAAGGCGATCGGGCGGATGTACGCGCCGTGGGTCAGGCCGTTGGCGGCGAGCACCTGCCGGCAGGCATCGTTCAATTGCTCGACGCTGAAGGGCAGGGTCATGCGATAGATTTTCGCCGAGTCGAGGAGCCGCCGCGTGTGCTCGCGCAGGCGCAAGATCGCCACTCCCCGGGGGGTCTCGTAGGCGCGAATGCCCTCGAAGACGGACGAGCCGTAGTGCAGCGCATGCGACATGACATGGACCGTCGCCTGCTCCCACGGGACGAGCTTGCCGTTGAGCCATATGAGCTCGGTGGCCGGTATGGGCATGCCGTTTCTCCTTTGCGGGCCGCTCGCGGGGTTTCAGACCGCGTTGGCGCTGCCCAAGGTGCCGGCGGCGCGCTCGCGCGAGCGGGTGCCCGCCGCGGCCTGCTCGATGCGGTTGATGACCTCGAGAAAGGCCTTGGTGCTGGACTCCACGATGTTGGTGCTCACGCTCGAGCCCCGGTAAGTGCGCTGATTGTACTCCACGTACACCACCGCCTCGCCCTGCGCATCCTCGCCCTCGGTGACGCCGCGCACCTCGAATTTCCTCAGCATCACGCCCACGCCGGTCGCCGCCTCGATCGCCTTGAAGGCCGCATCCACCGGTCCATCCCCTTGCGCCGCGCGCTCGATGAGCTGCCCGCCGGCGTGGCGCAGACGCACCTTCGCGGTGGCCGGCCCCTCGGTTCCAGCGTGCGTCTCCAGGGCGAGCAAGGCCCAGGGACCTGCCGCCGCGCCCTCCACGCGCAGCACCAGCGCCTCGATGTCCCCGTCGAACAGCTCCTTTTTCTTATCCGCCAGCGCCTTGAATTCCTCGAACACCTGGTTGAAGTCGGCCTCCTCGAGCTCGAAGCCGAGCGCCCGGACGCGGTCACGAAAGGCATGGCGGCCGCTGTGCTTGCCCAGGATCAGGTGGCTGCGCGACAGCCCAACGTCTTCCGGTCGCATGATCTCGTACGTCGAATAGTGACGCAGAACACCATGCTGGTGGATGCCCGCCTCGTGCGCGAAGGCGTTCTCGCCCACCACCGCCTTGTTGCGCGGCACCGGCATGCCCGTGATGCTCGAGACCAGTCGCGAGGCGGGGTAGAGCCGCGTGGTCTGAATGCCGGTCGTGACGTTGAAGAACGCCGAGCGGGTCTTCAGCGCCATCACCACTTCCTCGAGCGAGCAGTTGCCGGCCCGCTCGCCGATGCCGTTGATGGTGCACTCGATCTGGCGCGCGCCGGCCACCACGGCCGTCAGGCTGTTGGCCACCGCCATGCCGAGATCGTCGTGGCAGTGCACCGAGAGCCGGATCCGCTCGATGCCGCGGACGTTCTTGCGCAGATAGCGGAAAAGCTCGGCGAACTCGTCCGGCACGGTGTAGCCGACGGTGTCGGGGATGTTGACCGTGCCCGCGCCGGCCTCGATCGCCGCCTCGACCACCTGGGCGAGGAACTCGAGCTCGGTGCGCGAGGCGTCCTCCGGCGAGAACTCCACGTCCTCGCACAGCTCACGCGCGAGGCGCACGCCCTCGATCGCAGCGCGCAGGATCTCCCCCTCGGCCATGTTGAGCTTGTACTGGCGGTGAATGGCGCTGGTCGCGAGGAACACGTGGATGCGCCTGCGCGGGGCATCGGCGAGCGCGCGCGCGGCGAGCTCGATGTCCTCGCGCGTGCAGCGCGCCAGGCCGCAGATGACAGGGCCCTGCACCTCGCGCGAGACCGCCTGCACGCTTTCCCAATCGCCCTTGGATGCGGCCGGAAAGCCCGCCTCGATCACATCGACGCCGAGCTCGGCGAGCGAGCGGGCCACGCGCAGCTTCTCCGGCCGCGTCATGCTGCAGCCGGGGGCCTGCTCCCCGTCGCGCAGCGTCGTATCGAAGATCAGTACTCGGTCAGGTTCGCCAGCCATGGGAATGCTCCTCTGTCGTTTCGCGCGCGCTGTGCTCAGGCGCGCTGATCGTTGAGCCAGGGCATGCGTGCGCGCAAAGCGACGCCCACTTTCTCGATCGGATGCTGGATGTCGCGCTTCAGCAGCTTCTCGTAGCGCTTGCGCCCGGCGGAATTCTCCTTGATCCACTGGCGGGCGAACTTGCCGCTGCGGATCTCCCCGAGCACCTTGCGCATCTCCCGCTTCACGCGCGCATCGACGATGCGCGGCCCGCGCGTCAAGTCGCCGTACTTGGCGGTCTCGCTGATGAACTGGTGCATTTTCGTGATCCCGCCCTCGTGCAGCAGGTCCACGATCAGCTTCAGCTCGTGCAGACATTCGTAGTAGGCCACTTCCGGTTGGTAGCCGGCCTCGACCAGCGTCTCCCAGCCGCGCACCACGAGCTCTGTGGCCCCGCCGCAGAGCACCGCCTGCTCGCCGAACAGATCGGTCTCTGTCTCCTCGGCGAAAGTGGTCTCGAGCACCCCGCCACGGGTGCCGCCGATGCCGTGCGCGTAGGCGAGCGCCTTGGCGTGCGCCTTGCCAGTGGCGTCCTGGGCGACGGCGATCAGGCACGGTACGCCACGGCCCTGCTGGTACTGGCGGCGGACCAGGTCTCCCGGCCCCTTGGGTGCGATCAGCACCACATCGAGATCCTTGCGTGGCTTGATCTGCTTGAAGTGAATATTGAATCCGTGTGCGAACAGCAGCGTCGCCCCGGACTTGAGCTCGGACTCGATGCCTTGGTAGAGCGCCTTTTGAGCGAGGTCCGGGACGAGGAGGGCGATGAGATCCGCTCCGCGCGCCGCGGGCGCCGGCTCGGCCACCTCCAGGCCGTCCTTCTTCGCCTTCTTCCAGCTCGGTCCCCCTTTGCGCACGCCGACGACCACATCGAAGCCGCTGTCCTTGAGATTCAGCGCATGCGCCCGGCCCTGGCTGCCGTAGCCCATCACCGCGATGCGGGCTCCGCGCAGAGCCTTCTTGTCGACGTCTTTGTGCGAGTACAACTTCATCTGAACTTCTCCAATTGGCCCTCGGGCCCGATGTCAGGTCGAAATCACAGTGCCCGCCGAACGGCCCCAGGCCCGCCGGCGCAGCGCGCCAAACGGCCGCAGGCCCATTCAGCCCATCACAAACTAAAAACCCCGCAGCGGCGGTGGGCCGGTGCGGGGTTCTGGTTCTTCTCTCGCCTCTGCCTTAAGTCCTTAAGGGATCGCGAGGGCCCCGCACCGGCTGCCCGCAAGGAGCAGCAGTCCGATAAGAAGTACCGGCAGCGGGGCAAGCGATGCCCCCGGCGTATTGGACACCGGAGGGCGGAGCGGCATGTCGGCTGCGGGTACCACGGCTGTGAGGCGGGGGGGGTTGAAAATTGGAGAGGATGGGACGGATGTCAGCACATCCGCCGCGGTCTTGTCAAATGGTGGGAAGGGCGCCCGTGGCGCCTGGCGCAACCGGCCTATCGGCAAGGTCAATCAGCAGGCCAGGCGTGAGGCGGCGAGGCGGGAGCCCGGCGCAGGCCGGCCGGGGTTGCCTTTGCACCTTGGGGACAGGCGACTTCGGCGCTATGCTCCCGCGGTGATGTACGACATGTTGCTGAGCGCCGATCCGGGAGAGAGCCTCCCGCTGTGGATCGTGACGGAGGGGCAGCTGCCCGGCTGGCTCGAGCGCCAGAGCCCCGAGGTGTGCGGCTGGGTGCGCGCGCATGGTTTTCAGGCCGAACGCCACCGCGTGCTGACGCTGCCGGTACAAGGGGCTGTCGGGGGCGCCGTGGTCGGCCTCGGGTCACTCGCAGGACCGGAGGCGCTCACGCCGTGGCATGCGGCAGGTCTCACCGAGCGGCTCCCGGCCATGGCCTGGCATCTGGCGACACCCCTGCCTGAGCAGGCGGCAACGCACTTCGTGCTCGGCTGGCTGATGGGCGCTTACCGCATGAGCCGCTATCGCCTGGGGGCCGCGGAGAAGCCGCGCGCCGCGCTCATCCCACCGGACGCGGCCGACCTTGCGTATGCGGTTGCGGCGGCGCGAGCCACCACGCTGGCGCGTGATCTGATCAACACGCCGGCCAACGACATGGGGCCGGAGGAGCTTGCCGGGGCGGCGCTTGACCTGGCGCGGGAGCACTCGGGGCGTTGCCAGGTGCTGACGGGCGGGGAGCTGGCAGGCTTTCCGTTGCTGCAGGCGGTCGGCGCGGCGAGCCCCCGTGCTCCCCGGCTCATCGATCTGCGCTGGGGCGAGCGCAGCGCGCCGCAAGTGACGCTGGTCGGCAAGGGGGTGTGTTTCGATACCGGCGGACTCGATCTGAAGCCCGCGGCGGCCATGCAGCTCATGAAAAAGGACATGGGCGGAGCGGCCTGTGCGCTCGGACTCGCGGATCTGCTGATGCGTCTGCGGGCCCCTGTGCAGCTGCGCGTGCTGATCCCGGCGGTGGAAAACTCCGTGGGCGGGGCGGCCTACCGGCCGGGGGACGTGCTGCGCTCACGCAAGGGTCTGACGGTGGAGATCGGTAATACGGATGCCGAGGGCCGGCTGGTGCTCGCCGATGCGCTCGCGGCGGCCGAGGAGGAGCGTCCGGATCTGATCATCGACCTGGCGACGCTGACGGGCGCGGCACGCACGGCGCTCGGGCCGGAGCTGCCGGCGGTGTACTCGAATCGCCCGCAGCTCACCGAGCAGCTGCGCCGCTTGGGTGAGCAGGAGGCCGATCCGGTCTGGCCGCTGCCGCTGTGGCAAGGCTACGAGGAGGACCTCGCAAGCAAAAACGCCGACCTCGCCAACGTGGCGGCGACGCCGTTTGCCGGCTCGATCATCGCGGCATTGTTTCTTGCACGCTTCGTTGGCCCGACCGACTGGATGCACATCGATCTGTACGCCTGGAACGCCAAGGAGCGTCCCGGGCGTCCCGTGGGTGCCGAAGCGCAGTGCCTCAGGAGCCTGTACAGGCTGATCAGAGCGCGCTATCCCTGATCTGTCATCGTCTTGTCATGGGCGGCGGGCACAGTGCGCAGCTTCGCTCGGGCCGGCTGCGCCAGTTGCGCAGCGTATGGTTTTTTCGTGGACGAGCGTCAGACTACCGATGAAGACACGAGCGTGAGCGGGCAACAGACCCAAAACCAGGCAATGAACCGCTGCGTACCCGAAAAGAAGGAGCGCCATCGCATGGCGCCGCGAGGGAACCCGGCTCCCGATGCGGCGCCCACGAGGAATACCGGTGAACAGATCGAGTGCCTGAGCGGCAATGCTCGCGTGTCCGCCCGAGCGGCGCGCACGACGCAAACGAGTCTCTTTGCCAGGGCGCGCGCCGGGGATCGAAGCACCCATGATGCGCTCAAGCGACAGATCCAGGTCGAGCGTTCGAGTGTGCAATTGTGCCGGCGCCGCACAGTGGCGAAGCTTTGCAAGTCCCCCGTGCGTTGCGTCCCCGCCATATGCGCCGGACTCGTGGGGAGCGCCCCGACAGCTGTCGCCAACGGAACGTATGCCGTTCCGGTCGAGTCTACGATGGACCCTTCGGCATTATCGTATTGCGTCATGGGCCTTGGATGGGAGCGTCAAGCAGTTGTCAGCGGGCAAGGTAGCGGTTACAGTTCCGCCACGCATCCTGAAGGGTGCGTATGGCGCACGCGTTCGGTCTTCAGCCCTCGGGTCGCCGCGAGTACTTTATCAATGAGGGGGACTGAGCCATACGTGCGCCAGCCCGAGAAGGGCGCCCCGCGTGTGCCATACAATATGATTACCCGGCGGGAGATTCTGCCGGCCGGCTCGGGTCCGGATCAGGCTGCTTGCGGCCCGGTGCAAAGACCGCTACCGTGAGCAGCTTGCATTTCGATCCGGTGTTTTCGGACAGGCCACAGCGACGCTTCAGCAGTCACATAT
>JAJZLX010000433.1 GCA_021850555.1 Pseudomonadota bacterium
GCCGCAGAGTCGCGCAAGCTCCTCCATCGGCACGTCGTGAGCCTCCAGAAGCTCGCGCGCGCGTTCGACGCGGATTCCGATCAGCCAGCTCGCCGGCGCCTCCCCGACGGTCTCCAGGAACCGGCGGTGCAAAGTGCGCTTGCTCATCGCGGCCATGCGCGCCATCTCGGCGACAGAGATGGTCTGGTCCGGACGCGCCTGCACCCTGGCCAGCAGGTCTGAGAGCCGCGCGTCTTCCTGCTCCGGCACGGGCCGTTCGACGTACTGGCGCTGCCCACCGTTGCGGTGGGCCGGTAGCACGAGGCGTCGCGCGACCTTGTTGGCCACATCGGGTCCGAAATCGCAGCGTACAACATGCAACGACAGGTCTAGTCCCGCGGCGCTGCCGGCGGAGGTCAGGATCTGTCCCTGGTCCACATAGAGGACATCATCGTCGAACTGCAGCGCCGGGTGCTTCGCCTTCAGCGCCTCGGCGTAACGCCAGTGGGTGGTGACCCGAAGCCCGTCGAGCAGGCCGGTCGCCGCCAGGACGAACACGCCGGAGCAGATCGACATCAGCCGGGCGCCGCGGGCGTGAGCACGACGTAGGGCGCAGATCAGCTCGGCGGCAGGCTCGACCTCCACACCCTTCCAGCCCGGCGCGACGATCAGATCGGCCTCCTCCAGAAGTTCCAGGCCCGCGTCCGCATCCACCCGTAAGCCGCCAACCGCTCGCAGGGGGCCGGGCTCGATCGCGCAGCTCCCGAAGCGGTACCAGTCCGGGCCGAGCTCTGGCCGGGAGAGGCCGAATACTTCGACCGTCACCCCGTACTCGAAGGTGCATAGGCCATCGTAGACCAGAGCGGCGACCAGCGGGCCCCGTGTCGGCGTGGGAGGTGATTTTGGCACGATGTTTACGATCATCGGCAAAACCGCCACTCGTTGGCAAGTTTTGCGACGGGTACAAAGGGCTCCGCAATCCCTCCAGGAAGCCTAAGATGTCCAACGTCAGTGAAGTCCCTGCCGCGTCGTCCGACCAGGCAATCGCCCATTTCGGCGCCGAGTTCACTTTCGAGACCGACTGCTGGGACGTGAATCACGCGATCACCCGCAACGACAAGGACTTCGTCCTGCTCGACGCGCGCAGCCAGGAAGCCTTTGCGAACGGCCATGTGCCAACCGCCATCAGTCTGCCGCACGGCAAGATCGTCGCTAGCAAGCTGGCCGAATATCCGCAGGACACCTTATTTGTGGTCTACTGCGCCGGCCCGCACTGCAACGGCGCGAGCCGTGCGGCCTTGCGGCTCGCCAAGCTCGGACGCCCGGTCAAGCTGATGATCGGCGGAGTCACGGGCTGGCTCGATGAGGGCTTCGAGCTGGTGCGTGAAGCCGCCTGTGTCTGAGCCACAGCGCCGCAACGCGCTGGTCGAGATCGCCGAACTCGCGGAGGGCTATCTCCTCACACGGGGCTCCGCCGTCATCTCGCCACGAGTCGACCAAGCCGCATTAAAGGCGCGGGTGGACGAACTGCTCGCCGCAGGCCCGCGGCCGCTCGCCGAGGTGGCCGCCGACCTCCTCGCCATGCTCGGAGAAGGGATCGTCCGGACTGACAGCCCGCGCTACTTCGGCCTGTTCAATCCCCCAGCCATGCCGGAGGCCGTCGCCGGCGACCTGATCGGCGCCGTCGCGAACCCTCAGCTTGCTGTCTGGAGCCACGCCCCCGCCGCAGCCGAGGTCGAGGCCCGCATGATCCGTCTTTTCGGCGGGCTGATCGGGTGGCGGGATGAGTCGTGCGCCGGGACTTTCACCTCCGGCGGGACCGAAGCAAACCATACCGCGGTACTGGCCGCGCTCGCCCGCCGCTATCCTGACTGGGCGCACCAGGGTGTGGCCGGCCTGCCGAAGCCGCCGGCAATCTTCGTCTCGACCGAAGCGCATCTGGCCTGGATCAAAATCGCTCGGGCCGCGGGGCTGGGCTCGGAGGCCGTGAGGCTGATCGCCCCCGCCGATGGTCTTCGACTGACCGGCGATGAGGCGGCCCGCGCCATCGCCGAGACGCCAGACGTCGACCCGGTGTTGATCGTCGCGACGGCGGGTGCCACCGCCCACGGCGCGATCGACGATCTCACCGGCCTTGCCGAAGTCGCCCGCGTGCACCGTGCCCATTTCCACGTAGATGCGGCCTGGGCGGGCGCGACCCTGCTGGCGCCGGAGCGGCGCGGCCTTTTCGCGGGGATCGAGCTGGCGGACAGCGTGACCATCGATCCGCATAAGTGGCTCTGCGTGCCGATGGGTGCGGGTATGTATCTGGCGCGGGACTGGGCCCCGCTCGAGACCGCATTCGACGTCTCGACCGGCTACATGCCCTCGGCCTCGCGCGAGCGGCGCGATCCTTATCTGCATTCGCTGCAGTGGTCGCGTCGCTTCATCGGCCTGAAGCTTTTCACTGCGTTCGCCGCGCTCGGCCGCGCCGAGCTGGTCGCCCGGATTGCCAGACAGTTCGAGATGGGCGAGCGCCTGCGGCTGGGCTTGCGTCGTGACGGCTGGCGCATCCTTAACGACACCGAACTGCCGATCTGCTGCTTCGCGCCCGCGGTTGGCGCCGACGAGGCGGTCCGCCGCATTGAATCCAAGGTGACAGGATCCGGCCGCGCCTGGGTATCGACTGTCCGGGTACGGGGCCAGCTCGCTCTGCGCGCCTGCATCACCAGTTACGAGACCGGCCCCGAGAGCATCGACGAGCTTCTGGCCCTGCTCGACGGGGCGCGCGCCGCATGAGGCCGATCCGCCCCGCCGCGCCGGCAGATGTGCCCGAGATTGTGCGGCTCTGCGGCGAGCACGCCCGGTACGAGCGCGCCGAGCACGAAGGCTTGGGCCTTGGCGAGCGGTTGGCCGAAGCCTTATTCGGGCCAAACCCGCGGCTCGTGGCCTGGGTCGTGGACAGAGAGGGCGGCGGGCTCTCGGGCTACGCGACGACCGCCGTCGGCTTCTCGACCTGGTCGGGTCGCAGCTACCTGTACCTCGACTGCCTTTACCTGGACGATGACGCGCGAGGCCGGGGCCATGGCCGGGCGTTGATGCAGGCGGTCATGCACGCGGCGCGCGGCGGCGGCCATCGCGAGGTGCAGTGGCAGACCCCGAGCTGGAACGCCGGGGCCATCGGTTTCTACGAGCGCCTTGGCGCGCGCGGAGCGACGAAGGTCAGGTTCACGGGCGTGAGTGCGCCAGCCGACGACACGGTGGCAGAGCCCAACAGTCGTCATGTTGATAAGCGCGATCAATCTTGATGAAGATCCCGTCCTGTTGTTATCGTTTCATCAATGACGGACGCCGATGAGTGGAGCGGAACATCTCTCCATTGACATCCACTTCCCGTTAAAAACGGAACCCGAAGAGAGTCATGATTTTGGATATTCCAGAAGCGCGCACGAGCGGTCTGCATTCCGCTCATGCATCACGCTGTAGCGGTCCGGGCGTCTCGCGGCAACGTTCGGGCTCGTACGATCGGGCTTCGGATCGCAGCGCAATTGCGTCTTCAGGGCCGACGCTCTTTTCACCATCTTACAGACGTCAAGCGCCCCATGGTGCGTCGGATTTGTCGGCTGGCGGCTACGCGTGATTATAGACGCCTCATCTGTCCTGGCGTGAGTCGGGGAGTTCTCGTAAATGACGTCCTTCATTGACACCGAAGTTATTTGCAGATGAACTGCGGTGCGAGCCGTTCACTGGAGTTCTTGATCACACAACTGGAGTATCGTTTCGTGACTATCCGGAAACCCCTTAAGAGCGCACTGCTTGGAGTCTCGTTGGGCGGCATGCTGATGGTCCTGCCGATCGCTGCAAATGCCACCACTGTATCGTCTGAGATTGCAGTGGCAGCGAAGCACGCAGGTCTGTCTGCCGAGTCAACGACACTTTGGGTGGCACACATGCATCTGCATCACACCCTCAACTGCCTTGTAGGACCGGCGGGGCTGGGATTCAGCAGCAAATATTTCAACCCTTGTGCGCATCTCGGACACGGAGCGATTCCCGATTCCAAAAATTCCAAGAGCGCATTGGAACTGAAACGCATTGCCGCGCAGGTACGAATGGCACTCAATAATTCGCGGCTGCAGTCCGTCAAGAATGATGCTCTTCGCATTGAGGCCGAACTCAAGCGCGTGAATTGAGATCCTCGAGTATGACGGAGGAGGTGGCGTGCAAAGGGCTGCGAATTCCGGCTCTCGATCATCGCCGCGCCGGCGGCCACCTTCGATTTCACCATGGCCGCCGGCGGGTCGCCCTTGCGCTGCGCGCTCGGGGCTGGCGCGTCAATCCGAGCGTGTACGGTGAATGATGCGCGAGGAATGCTTGCGAGGCGTGCGATCGTGCCCCCGGGCCGCATTGTCGCGCCTTGATCTTCGTCGATCACCGCCACCATAAGACAGCTGCCACGTTACGGCCAGGCGAACGAGCATGCCGGCATACGCGCAGATGCGCGGATGGCTCTGCGAAGAGCAGGAAAGCGTCCCACGGGGTACCGGTCCAGATTCGACGGATGAGCAGTGATAAGACGGCTCCTGCGGCGGGCGACGAGCGCATCCATCTGGTGACCATCGACTGGACCCGAGGGAAGTGGTCCGGGGGTACCCGGCAAGTATTCTCGCGAGCACGTGTGGCATTTTGCAGGCCAGCTGATCCTGAAGGTCACGGACGCGCTGGCGCCGATGGCCTTCCGGGACACGGTGCGGCTGCATCCGCTTAAATCTTTCGCGGCGACAATTGCGAGCGCGCACATGCTGGCATGGGTGCACGCGGCCTTCGGCCACGGCGTCGAGGTGGACAAGTACCTCGATACCGCGGAGGAAGTATTGAGCATCCTGCCGGGTCGGCGCCGCTGGGTCAGCGAGACTGCCCTCAAGCCGCGCATCACGTCTCATCCCAACCAGGACATCGACGCTGGTGGGCGCCATGCCGTCGACATTTTCGTTCAGCTGCAGACAGCTTTCCTTGGCTTCCTGCTCGGCTCAGCGTCATTTGTGTGGCCTCAAGGTCGCGGCCAAGCCGCCGCATAATCGCCGGTTACCCGCCACAGCGGCAGTCTGACCGCCACCTTGTAGACGCTGAGGCGCTTACAGAGGATTTCGGCTGCCTCAGTGTCTGCCGCGTGACGTTGCGCGGATCAGCAGCCGGACCGCAAGCGAGCTTGAACATAGGCGGGATCATCTCGCCGGGATCGGTTACGCGAAGATCATGGCCAGTCTACATCCGTACCCTGGTAAACGCCTGACGGCATGATTTCAAGCCTTGCAGGTCCTCGCAGGCCAGGGGTGCCTGTTTGTGACCAATGGAAACTGCCAAGCTCGAGCGTGAAAATGGCAGCTCCAGCCGTACATGAGCATCGGGGTTCCGTCCGTGCCAGCTTCCGTCCTGAACGGTCTCGGGGTGGATCGGGTTGCCGCGCGGACCTAAGGGTTCACTGTATGATCGAGGCCCCGTACGCGCTAGGGCAAGTCGTGGCGATTCGCTGCCATTCTCGAGCAGCGATGCGCTCCTTGCGCGCGTCGACCGGCTCTCACGGATCAGTTCGGTGTTCGAGGCGCCGGGGCCGGCGCAATTCGCGTGGCGTCATGGTGTATATTGACTGCCCACGTCAATGATGCCCCACAGGCGCGCAGGATTACAGGAATATATCGGGATGAAATGCAAGGCTGGCGCGATGTTGTTGGTCGACTGCCCGGCGCGGCCAGAAAGGCAAAGACCGCGGACTTCGACGAGGTCGAAATTTACTCCCCCAAGTACCGCCTGCTCGAGCGGCTCATTCGCGATGGCGCGAACCGGCGCGATGATTGCCTTTGGGGCCGGATCGCAGACCGCGCCTGGATGACAGTCGAGACTGCACCTGCCGCAGCGGATATCTGGAATGGCGACCGCGTCGGCGTGCGCCCCTCACCGTTTGACCGCTCGGTCGGGAATGCGCCGTTCGTTGGTGACCCGCGTGGCACTCACGGCCACCTCGTCGAGCGCCTCTGCGCTCTCGGCTCGCCTTCTCTACCCAATCCTTGCATAAATCCGGCTGGGTTCCTCACGCGACGGCCCGTAAATAATGCAACAGCTCTTCCTGAACTGCGGGATTGGCGCTCATCGTGAGCGTCAGACGTCCATTTGGGCGGGTCAGCCGTCCGGCGCGATGGATCAGACGCATTCTGCGAGTACCCAGCCGGACGAACGACCACCAGGGAGCGCGTTGCTCGGTGGTGTTGCGCTCTTGCAGGTCTGCCGCCATGGTCAGCTCGCGGTTGAGGTTGTGCGCCATGATCGCCGAGAGGAGCCAGGTTTGGTTGGCGGCGCGGCGCCTGCAAGGGATGTAGTCCATCTGCGTCTGCGACTTCAGCTCCGCGAAGATCGCCTCCTGCGCGCCGCGGCCGTTATGCAGCGCGAGGAGTTTGCGCGCAGACAAAGTGGCGTTAGTCAGGATGACTTTGAACTGATACCCGTACTCGTAGGGAGCGAAGAGAGTCAACTGCACCGGCTCCTTGCGCTGCTTGGGCTCCCGAGTACGGATGAAGATGAAGCGGCGCGTCTCGGTCCAGCACTTCGGCTTCCAGTAGCACTCGAAGAAACTGACGTCTCGACCCGCTCGGTGCCAGATGATTCGCTTCTCGACCTTCTTCTTCAGCTGCGTCAGCCGCTCGAAGGGAACCGAGATCGTGTACTGGATGCTCAGGGCGTCCAGCGCGCTGACGATCTCATCGGAGAAGAACGCGCTGTCCATGCGCACCTCGAGGATCACCTGGGGCAGGATTCGCCGGATTTCATTGAGGCAGGCGAGGATGAAGGCCCGGGCACCGTTCGAATCATGGACATTGCCGGGGCGGTGCCAGACATCGAGCACCTGACCAGTCTGTGCCACGGTGCAGAAGAGCGGGTAGTAGCTCCTCTGCCCCTTCCTTTTCTTGTTGTAGCCGACTGCCGTGCCCTCGGCCATGCGCGTGGTGCCGAGCACCGAGCCGTCAAAGTCCAGCGTCAGCCGTGCCGGGGCGATGCTCTTCAGCCGATCGAGCACCAGCGAGCGAGACAGCGCCCGCAGGTGCTTCACCGCCGTCTTGTCCACTCCATCCAGCGTCCGACTCACCGTGGCCACATCCGGCAGGCGCTTCAGGCCGAGCGTGCGGCGCACGACCGGATCATCCTCGTAATAGCGCAGGTCCGAGAGTCGCCGGTACCCGATCAGCAGATGCACGATCAAGAGCATCACGATCGAGGCGTGGCCGAATATCGGGCTCACCTTCAGGTGCTCGAAGCATCCCCGCAGGCGCGCCTTCAGTCCAAGCCGCTCGAACACGGGTTGAAACACGACGAGCCCGGCGAAGGAGGTCAGCTGCTGGTCCTCGAAGCGGATCTCAGGCAGCGCGCGGGCTTTCCAGTGGACCTCGGACTTGCTATTCTTCATCGAGACGGTCGCCTCTCTGGGTTGGTTGATGTGTCGCAACACAATCATAGCAGAGTTGAGGCCGTCTTTTCGTTTGAAAACCAACAAATTTCCCGCCCTTCAACTCTCACCTTCGGTGAAAGTTGTGCAATCCCATCAGGTGCTCGCTCAGACTGGAATTGCAGGCTCGCGAGCTCATGAGACGCGAAATTCATGCAACTGGCGGGT
>JAJZLX010000334.1 GCA_021850555.1 Pseudomonadota bacterium
GGCCCGCAGCGCATGCCGGTTCGGCAAGAAGAACGGGATCGCCGGGTCCTGCCGGAACTGATGACACAGCAGGTTACCGGATACGCTAGGCGAGGAGCGGACGCTCTCCTCGATCGCCGTCAAACGCGAGGAATTTGGCGGCTTTTCCCGCTCAGCGTCGGCGTGGTGTTAACGCAAGGACTAACGTGGGCATCAAGGCTAGGGCTGGGGCGCCCGCCCTCAGGCGGGCCGCCCCTTCTTGAGCACCGCTGAGACTCTCAGCCGCCCTCTCCAGAGCAAGGCCACGAGCGCCCGAGCCGGACCGGAATCGATCTGGCCGCTCTCTTCCCATCGCGCCATCTCCTCCCGGCTCACGTTCAACGCCGAGGCGAGCTGCGCGTTCGTAAGGTGCAATCTGCGTCGGAGCATCTGGAGTTCTGACGGTACCCGCTCCCCGAGGCGCGTCCTCAGCACCCGCTGGACGTATTCGCTGCGGGTGAAGTTCGATTCCGGGTCATAGGAGGCGGCGGCGGCCTCCACGATCTCACGGATCTGCGTGGTGGTGAACATGCGACGGGCGCGGGTCATGACCGATGGCGGCATGCTCACCGTAGTGTCGTTCCCCCGCTCATCCCTCACGCGCAGCTTTGCGTAGGTGTACTTGTTTGAGGAGGAGGGTCTCCTGGCCTTCTCCTCCTGCTTGATGCGCGGGGCGGGAAGGCCGGCGGCGCTGCGCAGAGTCTGCACGACGTAGGCGCTGCGGGACAGGCTGGTCCTGGCAGGGTTGAAATTGCGCGCCGCCTCGGCTGCGATCGACTGCACCGCCTCCGGGCCGATCTTGTCCGCGAGCACCTTATACAGATTTTTATTGAGACTGGTGGAGGTGTACTGCCCGTTCCTAGCATAGAGTTTCAATCGCTTGTACGGATCGGCCTTTGCTTTGCTCTTCTTTATGGTGGTGACACTTGTCTGGGGCATGATCTTTACCGCGAGGGATTGTCTTGAGGCGGTTGAATCTGCCGCCCGTGGCCGATAGGCAATTGAGGTTTTTCCACCGAACTGACGAATCGTCGGAGCAGGAAACCATCGGCCGAATGTTCTTGGGAAACTTCAAGCGCAATGATAATTCGATCCGCCTTCACACGGATACGGTGGTTTTATACAGCTCTTTGTCGCAAGTTTACCTTATCCTGGCGTGCCGCCTGATCCGACGCGCGGCAGACCCCGCCGTTCACGGCGGGGAAGGGTAGCGCATTTCCGAATACCATTCGGAAACCTCTCGTGAATCCCGGGCCGAGTTTTGTCAGAATCTGAGCATGCCTTACGGCAACGGGAAAGAGCGCGAAGACTGGTTGAAGCGGGCGGTGCCGCTGGGAGTCGGCGAGCTCACCCGTGCCAAGCGTGCGGCGCTCACCGAGCTGCGATCGCGTGTGCTCGCGCTGATGCGCGAGATGGCTGCGGCCGGCTTCAGCCCCGAGCCGCTCCGGGAGGAGCTTCGAGGTGAAGCGCTCGATGAGCGGCTGTATCTGGGATCCTCAGGCCCTCGAGGGTTTCGAGGAAGCCGTTATTCACTGACTGAAGCCCCCTCAATGAGGTGGCTTTTTCCGCCGCGCCGGTACCTGAGGGTGCTTGCGGCCTGCAAGCCGAGCGCGCAAAGAGAAAGCCCGGGCGAAGCGCCCGGGCGTAAAATCAGGCCGCAGCGGCCTTCGATGTTTCCGAAAGAAAATACCTCTGCCAGTCGAGCTCGGCGAGCTTGACCGATTCGGCGCACAGGCGCGGGATCGAGAGTTCCGCGAGCGTCGTGCTCTTGATGTTGACGCTGCGGACGATCCAGACCATGGATCGCAGCAGACCTTTCGCAGACTCCGGCGCGCCGGGCAGCATCTCAACCAGGCTCTCCTCGGCCCGCTTCGCCAGGCCAGGTTCCCGGACCGCTTCGCGCATCCGGGTCGCCGCGCACACGATCAGCGGCAGCTTGTAGAGTCCGCTCGCCTTGGCGGCGTGCGCAATAACCTTGATCAGCAGCTCGAGCTTTGCCTCGTGTCCCACGATCTACCTCGGTTCGTTAGTGACCTGCTGGTCTCTAGCAACCGAGGCCGGAAAATCTGGCAAAGCCGCCTGCGAAGTCTTCGATCTTGCCGCTCAATGTCAAATCTTGGTCCCGCCCCACCACAGCAGTGCGAGCGCCGCGGCGGCGGCACCGAAGAGTGCAGAGTGCACGGCGAGGCGGATCAGGCGCATCTCCCAGCGGATCTCCCAGGTGAAGAACATCCACAGGAGATGTACCGCCGAGTACGCGCCGAAGATCAGGACGACGATGAGGATGAGGCTCATGCCACGGCTATAGGTATGTCGCGGCGGAATATTTCTGGAAAATTTATCCTGGGGGCTGGTAATCTGCTGATTGGCCCTGGACCAGAGGGCATAGGAAGGCTACTGGGAGGCCACTCCGGCCGATTCTGCGATGAACGAGACCAGATCGAGTGCGCGCATCTCTCAGGGACAGGAGCCGCTGTCTCGAGAGCGTGAGCGTCCACAGCGGCTCGATTTTCTGATCGTCGATCAGGACGCACAACGCAGCCTTCAGCTGGTGCGTGAGATCTCCGACTGCTTGGAGGTGCGCGCCATCGAGAGGCCGAACGGGCGCGAAGCGCTCGCGAGTCTCACGCGGACTCGATTCGATGCGGTGATCGTGCGGCAGCGCTTGGGCGATATCGACTGCTGGCGCTGGATTCGCATGGTGCGATCTGGCCGCTTTTGCCAACCGTCCACCCCGGTGTTCGTCCTATGCTCGGAGCCCGAGCTGGCCGTGCTCGAGCCGATGCTCGACCTGCATACGCGGCTTCTCATCGAGGACGACCCGCAGGCTATGAGAGCTTTGATCGGCGAGCGGCTTTGGCGGGGGCGCTCGGTGTTGCTGATCGAAGATGATGCGCATTGCGCGATGCCTCTTTTGATCGCGCTTCACAAATACTACCGCGTTGAGGCCGCGGCGAGCGGGGATGAGGGACTGAGCCTGTGGCGCAGGCACGCCCACGATTTGGTCTTGCTCGATCTGGAGCTCCCCGGGACCGCCGCTGGCGAGTTGCTGCGCCAGATGCTGAGCGAGCGGCCGACCCAGACTGTAGTCGTGTTCGGTGCGTGCGACAACGTTGATGCGTACTGCGACATGATGCTTTCCGGCGCGGCGGATTTTCTTCCCAAGCCCATCGATCCGCGCGCGTTGCCGGCATTGTGCGCGCGGGCGTTGACCCAGCAGGCGTATCTCGCGAATGTGAATCGATCCGTGGTGATGGAAGACGCGGTCGACGGGTTGGTGCGACGTGTTCGCGCCGCGCAGTACACACTGGAGCGTGGACAGGCTGCTCGGGCGGCGCGGCATCTGTCCCAGGCGGTCATCGAGTCGCGCGCGCGATCGCTGTCGGACGATACCTGGGCGTTCCTGCTCGATGACGGGGAGCGCTGATCCGTTGGACCGGGGCAGAGCGCCGATCAGGCGGGCTTGTCGCTCATTCTCTCGATGATCTTGCGCTCGCGGGCTTGACGAATGGTCTTGAGGATATTGATCGGCTCGTAATGACCGTCCGACCAGTATCCGGGTACACCGGCGCCCTGGCGCCAGATCTGTACCGCTCCGAGTGCGCTCTCACAGAGCCGCTCCTGCTCGCGTTTGAACCTAGCCTGTCTGTTCTTCATCCTCGCAACGATGGCAAGTACGCCGGCGATCGGATCGAGCTGCCCGTCGCGGGTCGACCCCTGCCCATCGGAGATTGCGCGAAAGAACTCGAGCGTCGCGGGCTCGCAGGCGAGCGATAGGAGTGCGGCGGCGAGCAGCCCGGTGTAGAACGTCTCGTTCTGCGGGTTGACGGTATCGAGCAGCCGCAGCTCCTCGGCGTAGAACTCGACGGCGCCGTACACATCGAAGTCCTCGCTCGTGCCGCCTTCGGCATCCTCCCCACGGGCAACCCCACGGGTAGCGATGCTCAGCGCATCGGCGATCGTGCCGCTGCGCAAGCGTTTCGAGGTCAGGACCAAGCCCTGCTCGCAGAACGCACCGCTCACCTTGTCGAATACCGTCTCGGCGGCGGCCTGGGTGTCGAATGCCGCGTGCAGCGCGTTTAGCTCGCGTACGTCCTTGCACCGGTAGACGGTTGCAAGCACGGTGCCGGGATCGGGCAGAGCGCCCTTCGCCCACAATACCGCGCGAGTGTGCCCGTCGACCTTGGTCAACTGTCCGTCGAGATCGGCCGCGATTACCCAGCGCGTGGATTCGAGTGCCGGCCCGCGGGCGAGCCGCACCGCCTGCCAGTGCCCCTTTCGGGCTTGGCGGGCTGTGTCGCGCCGGCGCGGATGGTCCGGCAAGGCAATCCATGTGGCGACCGGAATCCTGGCCATGTAGCTTCGACCCTCGTCGGCCAGAATCTCGATCGATCCGGTGCAGGGCTGACCAGTTAATAGCGCTTGAGCGGTCTGTGTCGTTGGCATGACGGGTACGACGATTCGTTTCCTCGGTGTTCGGCCAGGAATGATAGCACCTGAAACGTCGGCCAAACGCCTTCATCTTTGACTGAACGACCTATTGATATACCTTAATCCGGCTATCCAGCCGTACGATGTGAGGTGCTTCAAAATTTTTATCCCTCGTGCTTTACGCGGTTCGGAAACGAATCGCATAGTTCCGTCGCATTGCGGCGACTCTCGCCAGGTCCAATGAGGCTAATCGAGTGCACTCGACGAAGGGGGGGAGAGGATGAATATCGACAGAGGGCCAGGCGGGCCCTCTTTCAATTCTGGCGGACCGCGAGGGGATCAATCGACGGCGGAAAGAATTTTTTTATGTTTTCGGCGGCTCCGCTGCCATAGGGGATGCATGCGGACCAGCCCCACCCAACGCACGTTGCAGTACCTGCGCAAAGCGGGCTACCCGCTCGTGCAGGTGGTGGAGAAGTGGAATCCGCATGCTCGGGTTCGCCAGGACCTCTTTGGCATCCTCGACGTACTCGCTGTGGGTCCACAGGGGATCGTCGGCGTGCAGTGCACCAGCGCCGCTCACGTAGCGGACCGGCTCACGAAGCTGCGCGCTTCGGCGGCCCTGCCCGTCCTGAAGAGGGCCGGAGTGGCCGTACATGTGCATGGCTGGCGGAAACGCAAACCGAGCGGGCGATGGGCGTTGCGTGAAGAGATTGCTTAAGCCTTAGTCGGAGATTACTCATGTCGAATGAAGCGGCAGCGGTTGCGAACAACGAACGATTTCTGAGGATCGACGGACGGCGCTTCGATGCGATCGGATTCGCGGTCGATCGGGACAATCTCCAGGAGATGCGCAAGCTGTGCTCCAAATTGAAGCTTTCCGCCCCGTGGCGCGCCGCGCTGCGCGATTGGTCGCGCGGCAGCGAGGAATTCCTCGTGATGTTCGCCGACGCGAGCGACTACGACGAAGGCGTGCCCTCGGTGATTTTCGCCGATAGCGCGCGCGAGTTCGAGATCTCGATCCACTGTGCGGTCTCCGGCGTGCTCGGGCGCAAGTTCTACTGGGGCACCTGTCTCGAGAAATCGCACCAGGACCAGCTGTGTCTCGCGCTCTACGCCGATACCAATCTCGCCGGGAATTGCTGAGCGCAACGTAGCCGCTTCCCTCCCCCTACTCACCAGGCAGGCCTTGCCGACGACCGGCAAGCGCTTCTCGTGTCCAGAGGTAGTCGTAGCGAATGACCGGCCAGGGGCTTGGCTTAGGCAGTGGCACGATGCCGCCTTACTTCAGCAGCGCATCGAGGTGCGCGTGCTCTGGCCCCATCTCGGCTCGTCGCACGGCATCGGCCACCACATCCGCCGCTTGCGCGGTCCTGTGGCTTCGGCGCGCGGCGGAGACGAGCCAATCGTATTGATTGGCGGACATCAGCACCAACTCGCGCCGGCCATGCCTGGTGATCTGCACGGGCTCCCTTTGGGTCTGGCGTTGGAACTCGCCGAACTTCCGTTGAAGTACCGGCCCGACTTCATCTCGCGCTTCGGCGGGTCGAGGCTGCCACATTCGATCGAGAGAACTTGCCTCGCCCTGGTACCTATAGCTCTTCAGGACATTACTGAAGAGCAAAGGGCGGTATCGATGAAGCTGATGATCATCGAGAGCCCCGGCAAGCTGGCGAAGCTCAGATCGTTGCTGGGGCCTGGCTGGAACGTGCAGGCGAGCATGGGGCACGTGCGCGACCTGCCAGAGAAGCGGATAGGTGCGGAGCCACCTGATTTTGTCCCCGAATTCGAGGTGACCGACCGCGGTCGCAGGATGCTCGGGGATCTTTCAAAAGCGGTATGGGATGCCGAGGAGGTGTATCTCGCCACGGACCCGGACAGGGAAGGCGAGGCGCTCGCGTGGCACCTGAAGGAATGCCTCTCCCTGGGGGAGAAATATCACCGGGTGGCGTTCAACGAGATCACCGAGCGCGCGGTCAGGGAGGCGATTGCCAGTCCACGCAGGATCGATATGAGTCTGGTGCGCTCTCAGGAGGCTCGCAGGGTCATCGACAAGCTGGTCGGCTACACCCTCTCCCCGGCGGTCTCGCGGCTGCGGGGCGAGACGCTGTCGGTCGGACGGGTGCAGACCCCCACGGTACGCCTCGTGTGCGCAAGAAGCGCCGCGCGGTATCGGGCCAAGCTCGCCCCCTCCTACGGGGTCGTGCTCGAGTTCGACGGCTGGGTGGCGCAGTGGGAGGGCTCGGACGCGGATCGGCAGGACGCGCAGCTCATCGGGAAGATCGCTTCGGCGAAGGAGGCGGTGGTGGCGAGCTGCGAGACCCGCATGCTCACTGAATCGCCGCCCCCGCCGCTGAACACCGCCGGGTTGCTGCAGGCGAGTTATCACCGATTCGGGCTCTCGTGCATGGACACGATGCGGCTTGCGCAGAAGCTCTACGAGCGCGGCGCGATCACGTATCACCGCACGGATAACCCGAACATCAGTGCGGACTCGCTTCCAGCGATCGCGCGCGAGCTCGATGCCCTCGGACTCGCCTCTGTGGCGCTACCGAGGACTTTCCCGCTGCCCGAGGGGGCACAGGCCGGACACCCGGCCATCACCCCGACGTACTGGGAGCGCAAGATCGAAGGGCTCGGTACGAGCGCGCAGGACCTGTACAAGCTGATCCGGGCCCGCGGCCTGCTCTCGCAGGCCGAGGACGCCCGCTTCAAGGCGAGGGTCGCGCGGCTCACCGTGGATGTCGGCGGGGCGGTCGTGCCGTTTGTCGCGGTGCGCAAGGCATGGATGAGCAAGGGATGGCGGGGCGTGCTTCGCGGGGAGGCGGCGCGCGACCCGGATTCCTCCTTCGCCAATCCGGTGCCGAAGCTCGTAGCGGGGATGCGCCTCGCGGTCGAGGGCGCGCGGGTGCGAAAGCGTCCGCAGCCTGCACACTACGACGAGGCATCCCTCGTGGCGAGGCTCGAGCGCGAGGGGGTCGGAAGGCCCTCGACCTACGCGGCGATCATCCATCGGGTGCAGCAGCGCGGGCTCATCGTGCGCATCGAGGAGGGCGGCAAGCCCTCGCTCGTGCCGACGAAGGCAGGCGTGTCGGTGCTCACCGCGCTCGTGGGACGCTCTCGATTCGTCGAGATCGACTACACGCG
>JAJZLX010000679.1 GCA_021850555.1 Pseudomonadota bacterium
GCACATCCGATTCGGCCACATACCACACTGCGGCCTCGGGATCCCATTGGCAAGTGACGGTGTAGACCTTCGTGGGCATGGATTGTGGCGGAACGCTAAGGAACACTGCGGAACGCTTGGGAAAGTATCACGTCGTCCCGGGCCGTCTCATGCAAGCTCAAGCGGAGCCGCGAAATGGCTCACGGGGACGGCGTATAGCCTGAATGTGCCTGTTCGCGCAACGCTGCCGCCTTGCGCAATTCGGTGATGTGATGCTGCACGCAGCGCAGGGTGGGCAACTCGTCGGTATCGCTGACAGCGGCCGCCAATGCCGCCAGGACGCGCTTGGCCGCCCCGCGTGCGGGCCCGGGATTCGCCTCGAGCAGCGCCTCGATGGTGCTGCTTCGGCTTGTGCGCCATCAGCCTGCAGCCTTGGCGAGCGCTACAACGGTCTGCTCGCGTAGTGGGCTCAGGCCGGAGCGCGCGCCGATTGCCGCTGACGTGATCGCCGTCGGCCCTGCGGTTTGGCCGAGGGTGTGATATCGCCGAGCCCTTTGAGCTTCACTGGGTTGCGGTTCGGGAATTCGGCCACCAGCGCGAGCCGCCCCCCGGCCTTGCGAACGTAGCGATCGAGCGTCGAGATCAGCATGTCGGTACGGCCCTCGAGGCGCGAGACGGCTTCTTGGCCAATGCCGAGGTCCTTAGCCACCTTGGTCTGCGTACGCCCCAATGCCCGCCGCAGATCGCGCAGCGACATCTCCTCGGCAATCAGCTCGGTCGCCCGGCGCTCGATCTTCTCGCGGCGCTCGGCAGGCAGGCTGGCCATCATTTCAGCGAGTGTGCGTCCCATAGGGTTCTCCGTCGTATCAGTGATCACTTCTTGCGGGCCGGCTCGGGAGCCTTCTGCGCCAGCTTCAATCGCTCGAGGTGTATGTCGAATCGTGCATCGGCGGTGGCAATGAGCCCGCGATAAAACCGTTTCTCGCTGGTACCGGACTTGTCGCCGGCCGCCAGCAATACCCCGTGCCGCCGCGGATCGAAGGCGAATGCTGTACGCCACACTCAATCGGCGGCATCGAAGCGCAACTCCTTGAGGTTTACATGCTTCGAGCCCTTCAGCGTGTCAACCGTCGGCCGCCCGAGCGTGGGGCCAAATTGTTCAAGCAGCTTCACTTGCGCCAGAAGCTCATCCTGTACCGCTTGGTCGAGCGCGGTGAATTCGCTCACAAATTCATCGACCAGCTCGACGGTCCACATCATGCCAATAATATACCCTATAGGTCATATGATTGAAAATGCATAGTCTATGCGGATCGCACCGGGGCCGTTCGCGGCTCAAGCGGAACGACGGGGTGTTCTCGGCCTTCCACGATGGCAGCCAGGTGCTCGCCCCAACGCTCGAGCGCCGCGCGCTTCTCCGGCAGGTAGTCATGCCGGTCGTACACCTCGGCGATGTCGCCGGTCGAGTGATTGAGCACCTTCTCGACGTGCAGGCGCGGCACGCCGAGCTTGGTCATGAAGCTCGTCGCGGTGCGCCGCAGGTCGTGCGGCGTGAAGTGCGCGATGCCGAAGTGTTCGGCGTTCTGGCGCACGGCGCGGCTCAGCACCGCTTCGCTGTATGAGCGCGCGTGGTGCCTGCTCGCATGCGCGGGTAGCACGGCGGGGCTGTCGCCGGCCAGCTCCTTGAGCCGGCGCAGCAGCTCGAGCGCCAGATCGGACAGCGGCACGACATGCGGCTCGGGCTTGTCGCGGCGCGTATGGCTCGACTTCAGCAGCTCGATGGGGATGGTCCAGCGCTTCGCATCGAGGTCGAAGTGATCCCAACGCGCATGCGTCAGCTCGCCGCGGCGCTGCCCGGTCGCGAGGAGGAGCTTCAGCGCGAGGCGCGTCGGCTCGGCCATCTCGGCGCTGTCGAGCGTCCACCAGAGTGTCTTGACCTCCTCGGCCGTCAGGATTCGATCGCGCGGCCGTTCCTTGCCGCCGGGCGCCTCAACGCCAGCCATTGGCGAGGCCGCAATCAGGTCTTTGGCCGCAGCCCACTCGAACAGCTGCTTGAGCAGCGCATACGTGCGATTGGCCGCCACCGGCGCGCCCCGGTCAACAACGCTGTCGAGAAACCCGATGATCTGGCGTTTGGTCAGCTCGGGGGCCTTCATGCGGCCAAGCTCGCTCAGGAAGGTCGGCACGGGCTTGGGACCCTTCTTGTGCCGCCGAGCGGACGCATCCGGCGGCACGTAGCCGAGGAGGGCAGCGGCGGCATCCGGGCGTTTGCGGGCATCGGCCTTCGTCGCGACCCACTTGCCGGCCGTCTCGTCCCAACGCTCGCCGCGCAGCCGGCGGTGTACGAACTGCTCGACGAGGCTGCTCACCGTGTCAGCGCCGGCACGCTCGGCCCTGACGCGCTCGTCGGCTTGCTGTCGCTTCTCGCGCTGCTCGACTGGATCGAGGCCCTCGGCGAGTTCGCGCTGCGCCTGGCGGTGCAACTCGTGAGCCGTGGCGAGAGACAGGCCGCCGCGACCGAACTCCCCGAGCACCATCACGCGGCGCTCGCCGGCGGGGCTGGTGTAGCGGAAGCGGAAGCTCACGACTCCCGAGGGGTACACGCGCACCATCAAACCCTCGCGGCCATCGACGGTCACGTCATAGCGCTTCGTGGGGCGGTTCCGGGGCTCGCTACGGGCCCCGAGCCACGTGGCGGTGATCTCTTTTCATAGACCCTCCGCAGTTCGCCGCTGGTACCCCGATACAAGAGGTCGCGAGGGGTATGCAAGGGGTCGGCTGGGGGTACCAGTGGGGGTGCCAGGTATGTCAAGAACATGCCCGGCGTACCAGCCGGGGTACCAGAAACTCGCGTCTCGTGAATTCCTAACCGTTCCTAACGATGCCGTGCTAGAGTGCCGGCGAATGCAGGGTTTCGTGGCTGGGTTGCGAACCATACGCTGGGCATACACCGGAACGCTCAGGCATGCGACGTCTGCGTGGCATGCAAGAGGTCGACGGTTCGATCCCGTCTGGCTCCACCAATGACTTACGTGCGATTAGGTGCCCGCTTGTGGCCACCTTTGTGGCCAATCTCTCAAAGCAGCCCCTCCCTGTTAGCGCCCACGGCCCACCGAGGAGGCAGCCATGCTCATCGCCGATCCCATTGCGCCCGCTGCGGCGCAGGCGCTCGAGGTCCCGGCCGTCATCGCCGGCAGCGTCAAAACCTGCTTCGATTCAGCGCCGCGCTCACGCAGGCCGACCAAGTGCACCAGCGGCCGGCAAGGCGACCGCAGCCAGAAGAGCCCCCCCAACCTGTACGGAACCGTACGGTTCCGTACGCGGCATTGACCCATTATCCCGAGTCAGTCCAGCGATGCGGTGATGTTCAGGCTCGCAAACAGCGGCGTATTGTAGATGAGCCACTCAAAGTTGGAACCCGTGTAACCGAGGGCGGGGTCGTAGGTCTGTATCCCCGGCGAGTAGAACGGCGAGTGCCTGTTGAGCAGATTGTCGACATGCAGTGTCAATTTGAGCGACCTGAGCATTCTGGCGTGCACATTCCAAGTGTAGGCTCCGGTCAGGTTTAGCGTCCCATAGCCGCCCAGCTGATAGTGCGTGGTGACACCGGTGAGGTAACTTGCGAGGTATTCTGCCCCGGTGTAATGCTCGCTCAGACTTCCATACCACGGGCCGTGGTTGTACGCCAAGTCCAGGTTCGCGGTCTCCACCGGAACATTTGGCTGCCGCATCCCATTGGTAAACGCGGCACCGCTCGTGGTTGTGAAGTTTGTCGTGTATACAGCGTGCGTGTAGCCGGCATTGCCGTTCAGCTGCAAGTGATAGGGCAAATTGACCCCGCCACCGATCGTACCGCCCCTGAAAATCGCATTTCCGGCGTTCGTCGTCAACGTTATACCGCTGATCACGTTGAAGGTCGAGCTGAAGATGTTCGTAAAGTTGCGATTGAAGAACGCCACATCCCAGTAGTAGTAAGGATTCTTGAACCGAAAACCCGCATCAATATTGTCGACCGTTTCCGGCTTCACCGTCACCGGTAGCGGCTGCTGGCCGCCGATCTGGCCGTACAACGCGCCGATAGCTGGGGCCCTGGTCGACTGACCCCAGTTGACGTAAGCATTCAATTCCGGTGTCAACGCGTAGTTCACACCAATCGAGTCTTCGATGTACTTATAGATCTTCGTTATGGAGCCGGAGTGCTGATAAAAATACCCCTGATCGTCGTTCGAGAACATGGCCAGTCGGGTGAATTTGACGCCCGGGTAGATGTGCAATTTGCCGTTGAGCAGCCGGATGTTGTCCTGAATATAAGTCTGCATCCACGTCTGCCCGTCGTGCTCGAGCCACGCCGCATTGTAGCCCGACTTATTCGCGGCCACTGGCCACGATCCGTACCACGACTCCGTCGACAACATCGGGGCGACGAAACCAGACGCGCCCACCTGGACCGTGTTATCCGGCAGGAGGAAGGTCAGATGTCCCATGGCGCCCATCTCGGCGTAATTCTGTATGTAGCGGTGATAGGCGGTACCGGCCTCGGCTGATCCGAATTGTTGCCTCGCAGCCGAGCAATCGTAGGCCTCCGGATACGGAGGCGCACTGAAGAATGAGTTGAGAGCGCTGCAGTTATCAAGCGCGTGGCTCAGGTCGCTCGAGTATCCGTCATAGACGACCGCTCCCGCGCTGGGGTTGTAGTAGATCGGGTTCACCCACGACGTTCGATCGTTTGTCGTGCCGACATAGAAGGCCTTGATATCGCCGATCATCCGCGGGTTCAGCAGCGACTTTGCGGACAGCGCTACGAACGTGGATTGAGTTTCCTGATTCTGGAACGAAACATTCATCGGGTAGTTATAGTCGTAACCATGCTGCGCCAGGATCGGCGCGGGCACGTAGTTGGGCGTCTGCCCATTTGCGGCGTTCACCAGCGCGATCAGCTTGACGTGGCCCGAGGATGTCGGCTGTACTGCCGCGAAATAGTACGAGTTCATGTGCTCGATGACGTTGTTCCAGGGCCCATCGACACGCATGCGTTCGAACTTCGCAACCACCCGCAGGCCGTGCAGAGACTTGATGGCGCCCGAATTGACCGAAACGTGGTCCACCATCTCAGTGCCCCCGGCCGCATACACGCCGCCGGTCACACCGAGCTTCACGCCGAAACGCTTGCCCGGCAGGGCTGGCTCGAAGGCTATAGTGCCGCCTAAGTCGTTGATCGAGGAGTCCGCCTGCGTGCTCGCGCCGCTGTAGACATGTACGCCGCTGACGTCCATCGCGACCAGCGGCTGTCCGATTGCCTGGTCGCTGTTGCCGAAAAACCCGCCCGCAAAGGTATTGAGATCCGGTATTCCAGCGAAAGTGGTGCCGAGCTCGGAGCTTCGGAAGCCATCCAATGTAAACGCGGTGCCGCTGACGACAAAACCGCCGACGCCCAGCGCTCGCGCGTTGAATCCGGGGACGTTATTCAGTACCGCCGTCACACTTGCTCCCGGACTGACATGCTTGAATGCGGTCGAGTTTACCGTTGCCACCGCTTTTTCCGCCCCCACGATGAGTACTCGCTTTAAATTGCCGGCCGGCGCGGCAATGGAGTTGTTCGGTGGCGGAACGGCCGCAGTCGACTCTGCCGACGGGTGGCCGTCGGAGCTATCAGGGCTCGTGCGTTGGTGGGCCGCAAACGCGGGCGCCGCCGCCATCAGTGCGACGCAAGGGACGAAAACCGCCATTGGAGTCATGATCTGCCGAACCACCTTACGGATTTCACTGGGCATTGAGATCTCTCCTGCATCGGATCGCGATACGACCGTACCAAGTCAAGTTAAAGTAAAAGGCTCTACCGTAATTGCTCACCCGTGGACGCGCCTGTTCCGCCATACCTGCGCTCGACGCGCACCTCGGAGCGGTGATGCCGGTTTGGTTACAAAAAACACAACCACTCTGGAGCTGCTTCGGCTATATGACAGAGTCTCCTGTGCCCAGTGAGGCTCTCCCGCTGCCCGTTCATCCTGTACGAGGAATCGTTGGCTGACTGGCGCAACGTCGAGCTGCAGGTGGTGAAGCAGAGTGGTGTGCGCACGGAGAACAACGTGGGTCAACTTCAGAGTCTCGACCGTGTGCATTGGGTCCGCTATGCCCGACGGGACGGTGTTCTCGGTGCCTTTGGGCGTCGAGTAGTCCTTCCCTCCGAGTTCATGGCGAGCCTGAACAAGCAGTCCCAGCGCGAGGAGATTGCCGAGTTCACCTCAGATCCCAAGGCGTCGGAGACGCGCGACAATATCGCGTTCTGCACTCGAGTTCCCCCGTGCATAACACTTTGCGTATGGAACCATTTGCGTTCAGACGCGATGCACTCGCATGGCTTCTGAAACGTTTTACGCCCTTTAGTTAAACGATATACGTCTCCGAACACTATGTCAACGGTGCGTCGGTGTTTTAACGGGAAATGAGCTGTTGCGACTATGCAACAGGCATGCGAATGATGGCTCTGTTGAAAAGCGAGTGGGTTACGCCGCGACGTATGGGTTGATGCTGGAGAACTCGAGCGTGCCTGCAATCATGAAGATGACCATGCGGATAGTACGGAAGCGGCCGTATCCGCGGGCCTTCCGCTTGGCAGCCTGGAAGAGTCCATTGATGGCCTCCGGGATCCCGTTGGTTTGGCGCGAGGTGACCCAGGCGAGGATGCCTTCGAGATGAGCGCGGATCATTGTGGCGACTTCCTTCATCGGCTCGACTTTCGAGCGCAGAACGTTGTTGCACCAGCGCTTCAGCAGGAGGCGTGCAACGTGTGGCTGCTTGCGGGTGAGGATCTCGCGCAGATCCTCGAGGTACTGCCAGGCGCGTGCGGTGCGGGTCGTGGTCATTTTGGCGAGCAGCCGATCGAGCTCAGAGCGCTGCGCGGCGGTGAGCGCGGCGCGATCCTTCAGCAACACCCAGCGTTTGCCCTTGAGGCCCGGGTCGAGCTTCTGCTCGATGCGGCGCATCTTGTCGATGGCCTTGGAGGCATGGGCGATGACGTGGAACTTGTCGAAGGTGATCTGGGCATTGGGCAGATGCTCGCTGACTCCGCCGATGAAGGCCGGGGACATGTCGATACTGACCGCCGCGATCTCGGAGGGCTTGCCGTGATGGGCACGCAGATTCGCCTTGAAAGCTTCGACGGTGACGGCGTCCTTGCCCTCGGCCACGAAGATCACTCGCCGCTGCGCCGGACCGGGGTCCGCATCGGCGAAGAGCGTCACGTACTGGTGACCCTTGGCGCGGGGGGGCTCATCGAGTGCCACCCGCCGGATCTCACGGAGGTCAGCCGCACTGACCGCCTCGTTCACGTACCGCTCGCACAACGCCATGACCCGGTGGACCGAAAGTCGACTGATGCGCGAGGCGTCCGTGAAGGTCGTCTCCCGTGCCAGCAGCAGCACGAATGCCTCAAACAGCAGCGTGAACCCGGAGAGCTTGCCGCTCCAGGGCGGGGTGATCTGCATGACCTTGCCGTCGGGCAGCTTCACCCGGGGAACCCTCACTTCGAGTTCGCACTCGTGCTGGAGAGTTTACTCGGGAACGAAGTTTGCGATAGAGGCGCTTTCGGAGGCGTTGCGCATGGA
>JAJZLX010000482.1:0-6266 GCA_021850555.1 Pseudomonadota bacterium
ACTCGCGGGTGTGCTATTGCCTGGGGGTGACCGCGGTCGATCCGCAACGCGGCGCTCAATTGATGTTCGAGCGTTTCATCTCCAAGGAGCGCAACGAGCCGCCCGACATCGACATCGACTTCGAGCATGAGCGGCGCGAGGAGGTCATCCAGTACGTCTATGACAAATACGGCCGTGAGCGCACGGCCATCGCCGCGGCGGTGATCCTGTACAGGCCCCGCAGCGCGTTGCGCGACCTCGGCAAAGCCTTCGGGCTCGATCCCGGGCAGTGCGCGCGGCTCGCCGGGGCGATGCAGTGGTGGGACGGGGGCGAGGCGCTCACGCAGCGGCTGCGCGAGGCGGGCTTCGATCCTGATGACCCGGTGCTCGAGCGCCTGCTGCCACTGGCGCGCGAGCTGACCGCCTTTCCGGGCTTTCCACGGCACCTGTCCCAGCATGTCGGGGGCTTCGTGATCTCGGCCGGCCGGCTCGATGAGCTGGTGCCCGTCGAGAACGCGGCGATGCAAGGGCGCACCGTGGTGCAATGGGACAAGGACGACCTCGATGCCCTCGGCCTGCTCAAGGTCGACCTGCTGGCGCTCGGCATGCTGACGGCGCTGCGCAAGACGTTCGACCTGATCGATCGCTTCCGCGGCGTTCGCCATGAGCTCGGAGCGCTGCCGGCGGAGGACCCCCAGGTCTACGAGATGATCTCGCGCGCCGATACGATCGGGGTGTTCCAGATCGAGTCGCGCGCGCAGATGGCGATGTTGCCGCGTCTGCGGCCGAGGGAGTACTACGACCTGGTCATCGAGGTGGCCATCGTGCGCCCCGGCCCCATCCAGGGCGACATGGTCCACCCGTATCTCAGGCGCCGCCAGGGATACGAGGCGGTGAGCTATCCGAGCGATGCGGTCAAGGATGTCTTGAGCCGCACCCTCGGGGTGCCGATCTTCCAGGAGCAGGTGATGCGCCTCGCCGTGGTCGCGGCGGGCTTTACGCCCGGGGAGGCCGATCAGCTGCGCCGGGCCATGGGCGCCTGGAAGCGCACCGGCGGGATCGGGCACTTCCGCGACAGGCTCCTTTCCGGGATGGCTTCCCGCGGCTATGGCGAGGAGTTCGCGCAGCGGATCTACCGGCAGATGATGGGGTTCGGCGAGTACGGCTTCCCGGAGGCGCATGCGGCGAGCTTTGCGCTCTTGGCGTATGACTCCGCCTGGCTCAAATGTCACGAGCCGGCGGCGTTCACCGCGGCGCTGCTCAACAGCCAGCCGATGGGCTTTTACGCGCCGGCGCAGCTGGTGCGCGATGCGCGCTCACACGGGGTGGAGGTCCGTCCCGTGGACGTGTGCGAGAGCGATTGGGATTGCACGCTGGAGCCGATGGCGGACGGCGAGCCTGCGCTGCGCCTGGGGTTGCGCCTGGTGAAGGGACTCTCCGGTCACGGGGCCGAGCGCCTCCTCGAGGCGCGCCGGCCGGGCGCCTTCGCCAGCGTACAGGACCTGGCCCGGCGTGCCCGGCTCGAGCGCTGCGACCTGGAGGCGCTCGCCGCCGCCGGGGCGCTCGCCCCCTTGAGCGGCAACCGGCACTTCGCGTTCTGGGACGTGGCGGGAACGGAGCGGCCGTTGCCGCTCGAGACGCCTGCGGCCGTTGCGGCTCGGGGGGCGTGCTCGCAGGGCCCGCAGCCCAGTCCCCTGCTCACCACCCCCACCGAGGCGGAGGGCATCGTCGCGGATTACGCCTCGCTCGGACTGACGCTCGGTCGCCATCCCCTGGCGCTTCTGCGGGGAGCGCTGCACGGGGCTCGCCTCTGCGGTACGGGAGAGATTGCCCGCCTCGAGCATGGCAGCTGGGTGCGCATCGCCGGCATCGTGCTCATGCGCCAGCGGCCACCCTCGGCCAACGGGGTGACGTTTCTCACCCTGGAGGACGAGACCGGTCAGGTGAATGTCATCGTGTGGGAGCGGGTCGGGGAGCAATACCGCCGGGCGCTGCTCGACTCGCGGCTGCTGGAGGTGCACGGCAGGCTGCAGCGCGAGGAGGGCGTCGCGCACCTGGTGGCGCGGCGGCTCATCGACCGCTCGGCGTTGCTCGGGGAGCTGCTCGCCCGATCACGCGATTTTCGCTGACGGGATCACGGAAAGGCCCTCCCGAGGCTGCGATTATGTTCAAGTGTGGCATGACTCGGCGCAGACCCTCTTCAAGGGGCTCGCCGGAGAGGCCAATGCACCAGACGGAATACCGTCCTCGCTCGAGGAAGCGCACATGTGGGTCGGAGCACTGGGACTGATCCTCATCGCGGCTGCCGTCGCAGCAGCTGCCGGGTGGGCGCTCGGATCGCGCCGGGGAGCCGCAGCGCCGATGTCGGACCAATTGGCCGACTCCTCGCTGGTCACCGAGACCGAGCGGCAGATGCTCGAGCTCATCGCCAAGGGGGCTCCGCTCTCCGAGGTGCTGGACACGTTGACGAAGGCCATCGAGCGCATCTCGCCGGACTCGCTCTGCACCATAATGCTCCTCGATGAGGAGCAGCGGAATCGGCTTCTCGTCGCCTCGGGCCCGAGTCTCCCGCAAGCGTACCTGCAGGCCAGCAACGGACTGCAGATCGGGCCCGATGTGGGGGCGTGTGGCACAGCGGCGTTTCGCAACGAGACTGTCATCGTCGAGGACATCGCCACGGACCCGCGTTTCGCGGCCGCACGGGACTTCGTGCTCGGCCACGGCCTGCGCTCCTGCTGGAGTCAGCCGATCCGCGATTCCAAGGGAGTCGTGCTCGGAACCTTCGCGACCTACCGGCAAGTCGTCGCGAGTCCGCGGCCCGAGGAGCTCGGACTCGCGCGCGTCGCCGGTCAGCTCGCCGGGAACGCCATCGAGCGCATCCGGGCGCAGAAGCAGCTGCGCGACGCGCTCACGCGGCTCAATCTCGCCGAGATGGTCGCGCGCTTCGGCATCTGGGAGGCCGACTTCCAGAAAAACGTCATCGTCGTATCCGAGGGGCTTGCCGCGCTCCTCGAGCGGCCGCGCTCGAAATTCCAGCTTACGCGCGCCGAGTTCGAAGCGATGGTGCATCCGCAGGACCGCAACCTCCTCTGGTCGAGCGCGCGAGCGGGCAATTCGACGAAGGGCCCCGTCCAGGAAGAATTCCGCCTCATCCTGCCGAGCGGCGCCGTGCGCTGGATGCGCAGTCAGTGGGGCTTCGAGCAGGGCGGCGAGGCACCCACGCGGGCAACCGGGGCGATGATCGACATCACGGACCAGAAGCGCATGCTCGTCGAGGCGGAACAGGAGCGCGCCGCCGCCGAGGCATCGGCGCGCGTCGCTCGCCAGTCGGAACGGCTCGAGCAGGATCGCAAGACGATCCTCGAGCTGGTGGCGAACGATCAGCCGCTCGAGCAGGTCGCCGCGAGCATAGCGGAGGCCGTGACGAGCCACCTGCCGCGGTCGCTGTGCGCGATCCGGATAGAAGTGCCGGGCGATGAGCGCATCGCGCTCTATCCCGGATTTGCCCGATCGCTCGCGGAGGCGCTCGATCGGATCGAGATCCCGCAGATCAACGAGGCGCTCTCGTGCGCGCCGATCGAGCGCTTGTCGGATTCACCGGAGTGGACCCGCTTTGTCAGCGATGCCGGGACACTGGCCTCCTACCGCCTGTATCGGGCGGTCCGCGTCATGCGCGATTCGCGGCCCGCCGGCATCATTGTCTCGCTCACGCACCACGAATGCTTGGACTCGCAGCAGCGGCTGCTCGAATCCTGGGCGCGATTCACGAGCCTCGCGGTCGAGCGGCGCGGGCTCTACAAGCAGCTCTCCTTCAGGGCTCAGTACGATGCGCTCACGAACCTGCTGAACCGCGCATCGCTCTATGAGCGACTGACAGATCTCGCCGGCGGCGACGCGAGCGCCCTCGCGCTGATCTACCTCGATGTGGACAAGTTCAAGGAGGTCAATGACACGCTTGGCCACTCGGCCGGGGATGAGGTGCTCCAGCATGTGGCGAGGCAGATTTGCTCGGCGGTGCGCAAAAGCGACTCGGTCGCGCGAATCGGGGGCGATGAGTTCGTCATCGTTCTGCCGGGCGTCGCCGACCGCGGAGAGGCCGAGCGGCTGGCGCAAGCCGTTGCCGGGGCCATCTCGCTTCCGCTGCAGATGGACGGCAGGCCGCTGTCAGTCGGAGCAAGCTTCGGCATCAGTCTCTACCCGCTCGATGGCAGGAACGCGGACGCTCTGCTCAGGGTCGCGGATGAAAGCATGTACAGAATGAAGCTGTCGCACCGCCGTGCCCTCTCGCCGCGCGTGCCGAAGACCGGATAGCGCTGAGTTATCTCGCGGCCCGCGACATCGGGGCACCCGGCGGCTGACGGGACCGGCGGCGCACGGCCTGATGATGGTCGTGCGTCGACGCGGCAAAGCCATGTCGGGTCTGTGATGCTCGAGTGAGACCGAAGGCGCCGCGGTTGGATCTGTCGGTGCCGGCCTCAGCCTTTTCTCCTTCGCCGCTGCTTGCCTGCCCCCGGCCCGTCGCCTAAGTCGTAGTCATCGAAATCGCTGGTGAGCTCGGCCGTGTGCTTTTCCTCGAGTAGCCGCTCGAGCCGGCGCCAGGCCGGATCGCCCGTCTTGTGGCCACGGCGCTGCTTGGAGAGGTCGAAATCCTTGATGACCTCATCGAGATCGGCGTCGCCTTCCTCGACTACCGGCTCGTCTTCGTCTTCAAAGTCGTCCGATTCGGATTTCTCGCTCATGCGGTACACCAACCCCTGTCCCCGCAGGGTGCGAAAAATTAAATCACAAGCCGGACCGAGCGCAACGGGCAGCTCAGTGAATCAGATCATCCATTCGGAAGATCGGCAGGAGCATTGCAAAAACGATGCCCATCACGAAAAGCCCCATCACCACGATCAGCATCGGCCCCAGGAGCCCGACCATCGCCGCCATGAGGGCATCGAGCTCGCGATCCTGGCTGTCGGCGGCCTGGGCGAGCATGGCCTCGAGCTCCCCGCTCGACTCCCCGCTCGAGATGAGGTGAATGGTCATGGGCGGAAAGAGGCGGCTGACCCCGAGCGAGCGGCCGATGGGGGCGCCCTCGCGCACTCTCTCGGCAGCCTCGAGCACCGCATCGCGCATCGGCAGGCTCGTCACCACCTCCCCCGAGATGCGCAGCGCCTCGAGCACCGGCACGGAGCTCGCCGAGAGAATGCTGAAGGTACGGGTGAAGCGGGCGGTGTTGAATCCGCGCACCAGCTTGCCGGCGAGCGGCAGCCGCAGCACCAGGCGGTGGAAGCGGCGACGGGCGCCCGGATCGCGCAGCCAGCGCCTGAACAGGATCACCGCGAGGACCGCCGCGATCACGAGCCACAGGCCGTACTCGCGCAGGAAGTGGCTGGTGTCGATCAGCATCCGGGTGATGAGCGGCAGCTTCGCCTTGCTCGCCTCGAACACCGCGATCACCTTCGGCACCACCCACGTGAGCAGCGCCGCGACGATCACGAAGCACATCACCGTGAGCACGATCGGATAGAGCATCGCCGCCAGGATCTTCTGGCGGATCTGCTCGCGGCTCTCGGTGTACTCGGCGAGCCGCTCGAGCACGCTGTCGAGGTGCCCGGCCTGCTCGCCGGCTGCGGCCGTGGCGCGGTAGATCTCCGGGAACACGCGCGGAAACTCGGCGAACCCGTCCGCGAGCGTATGACCTTCCATCACCTTCGAGCGCACCCCGAGCAGGATGCTCTGCACGCGCGGCTTCTCGGTCTGCTGCGAGACCGCGAGGAGCGATTCCTCGAGCGGCAGCCCGGCGCGCACCAGTGTGGCGAGCTGGCGGGTGAGCAAGGTCACGTCCGCCGGGGAGACGCGCCGGGTGAGGGTGAATGCACTCTGGCGGCCGGCCTCCTTGCGGGCCACCTCGCTCACGGCGACCGGCAGAAGCGCGCGCTCGCGCAGCAGCTGGCGGATGTGCCGCGGCGTGTCGCCCTCGAGGATGCCCTTGCATTCCTTGCCGGTGGCATCGAGCGCGGTGTATTCGAACGCGCCCATGGGCTAATCCTCCCGGGTCACCCTGAGCACCTCCTCGAGGGTCGTCTCGCCGCTCAGGATCTTGGCGCGGCCGTCCTCACGGATCGAGGGCGTCGTGAGACGCGCGTGATGCTCGATGTCCTGCTCGCTTGCCCCATCATGGATCATGGTGCGCAGCGGCTCATCGACCACGATGATCTCATAGATCCCCGAGCGGCCCCGGTATCCGCTCAAGACATCCCGCCCCGGCCGGAACAGCAGCGGCGAGGGCTCCCCGGGAG
>JAJZLX010000482.1:6276-7581 GCA_021850555.1 Pseudomonadota bacterium
TGCTTGGTCTCGGGGTTGAGCACCCGCACCAGGCGCTGCGCGAGCACGCCGATCAGGCTCGAGGAGAGCAGGAACGGCTCGATGCCCATGTCGCGCAGCCGCGTGACCGCGCCCGCGGCGGTGTTGGTGTGCAGGGTCGAGAGCACCAGATGTCCGGTGAGGCTCGCCTGCACCGCGATCTGCGCGGTCTCGAGGTCGCGGATCTCCCCGATCATGACCACGTCGGGGTCCTGGCGCAGGATCGCCCTCAGGCCGCGCGCGAAGGTCATCTCGACCTTGGTGTTGACCTGGGTCTGGCCGATGCCGTCGATGTAGTACTCGATCGGGTCCTCCACGGTCATGATGTTGCGCGTGTGGTCGTTGAGACGCTCGAGCGCGGCGTAGAGCGTGGTCGTCTTGCCGGAGCCCGTGGGGCCGGTGACCAGCAGGATCCCGTGCGGCTTGTGGATCAGCTCATCGATCAGCGACTCGGTCCTGGGGTTCATGCCGAGGGCGGTGAGCTCGAGGCGGCCGGCCTGCTTGTCGAGGATACGCAGCACCACGCGCTCGCCGTAGCCGGCGGGAATGGTCGAGACGCGCACATCGACCGCGCGCCCGGCGACTCGCAGGCTGATGCGCCCGTCCTGAGGAAGGCGTTTCTCGGCGATGTCGAGCTTGGCCATCACCTTCACGCGCGAGACCACGAGCGGGGCCACGGCGCGTTTCGCCTGCAGCACCTCGCGCAGCACTCCATCGACCCGGAAGCGCACCACCAGCCGGTTCTCGAACGACTCGATGTGGATGTCCGAGGCGTTCTCCTTCACCGCCTGGGTGAGCACGGCGTTGATCAGACGGATGATGGGCGCATCATCGTCGCTGTCGAGCAGATCCGCCTGCTCGGGCAGCTCCTGGGCGAGGTGGGCGAGGTCCTCGGTCTCGTTCCAGCCCTCCACCGCCTGTATGGCATCGGAGCCGGCCTCGTACACCTGGCGCAGCAGCCGGTCGAATTCCTCCTCGGACACGCGCGTCAGGCGCAGCGGCCGGCCGAGGAAGCGGCGCGCCTCGGCGAGCGCGAGCGGCGAGGCGCGCTCGCGGTAGACGCACTCGGCGGCATGCTCGGCGAGACCCCTCACCAGCACCCCGTGGCGCTTGGCGAAGGCGAACGGCAAGCGCGGCGGCAGCGTGAGCTGCGAGGCGGGCGGGGCGGTCTGCGCGATGGGGCTCGGTTCGCTCACGGCTGCGGGGGGGCTTTGAGGGGGATGCCCGGCTTCGGCTGCGGCTTGGCGGCGCGGGCGGCGCTCTTGCGGGTCGGGGCGGGCAGGGGCG
>JAJZLX010000305.1 GCA_021850555.1 Pseudomonadota bacterium
TCCCGCTCGCAGAACAGGCGTGCAAACCAGCCTCGTTCATCGCCCCGTCGCTCCAGGTCGATGGTCCAGGTTCCTTGAAGCGGCGTGGGATTGAATTTCATGTCGCCCTCACCGCCGCCGCAGGCTGTCCGACAGTAGCTCTTCGCTTCGTACGATTGCGCCCCAGTATCGGTGTCATTCGGATGTCGCCTCGCTTGATCGCCCGAAAAATGTACGGCAATGCCGCGGCGCCGGGCGGGACTGGAACTCCGATGCGCTTCCAACAGAACATGGCCTGCCACTTTCCCCGCTCCCAACAGCGAGCGGGCGCATCGGTCAAGCCTCGGCGGCGGCTCTCGCGCGAGTGTACACCCGCCGCGCCGCCGCCTCCCTTGCACCGTCGAGACAGTAAACGGTAAGTGCGCAATTGCCATAGGTAGTTTGCGCAGACCCACAGGAGCGGCGCCCTGAATCGGCGCAGGTTTTGAGCGCAAGTGGCAACTCCCTGGCTTTACGGACATAACTTGACAATCCGGAAAATGTGCCAAAGAATACTGCTCGATCAGGGGTCCGACATCTGTGGATTCCTGGGCCGCGCCGGTCGCCGCATGGAGACTCCCGAACTGGAATCTGAGCGGTTACGCTCAGCTCCCATCGGGGCTGCGGCTGAAGTACCAGGCCGACCCTGGGAATCGTGATGCGCGGGTCGACCGCGGGCAATTCACCACGAAGAATCGAATGCTGGCATTCGCTCTCGATGTGACGTCAAGACACGACAATGTCCTGTTTCCCCCAATCCACACCGATGCTGCCCGCTCGATTGGGTCTCAATATGACAAGCGTCTTGGCGCCTGAGCCGCATCTCCTGCCGGTCTGCCGGCGGCTCCTGCTGCGTCTGCGGGACGGGAGCCGGCGGTTCACCGAGCCCCTGTCTGTCGTGGCGCTGCCCGGAGTCGGTGCGTGAGCCCGACCTGGCGCGAAATCTGGGATCGTCGCCAACTCGATCCCTCTCTTGCATCGCCGCTCGCGCAGCTGATGGCGGCCGATGGGATGAATACGGGGTTCTGCGGCGTCACCGAAGATGCGTGGCGCGGCTTCGTGCGCCAGATCGCGGCGGAACTCGAGATTGGGCCGGGCAGCAGCATCTTCGAGGTGGGTTGCGGTGCCGGCGCATTTCTTTACGGTCTGTATGAAAACGGCTGCTCCGTCGCCGGCATCGACCTGTCGGACGCACTCGTATCCTTTGCGACGCGGGCCATGCCGCGCGGACGCTTCGCAGTGGGTGAGGCCACTTCAGTCGATCCGGCCGATCCCTACGACATCGTCGTCTCGTGCGGCGTCTTCCTTTACTTCCCCACCCTCGAGTACGCGCGCACAGTCATCACTCGGATGGCCGCGAAGGCGCGTCGCGCCGTCGCGATCCTGGACGTGCCCGACCTTGCACGGCGGGAACAGGCCTTGGTGTTTCGCCGCGGCACGCTTGGCGAAGCCGAGTACGAGGAGAAGTACCGCGGCCTCGATCACCTCTACTACGACAGGAACTGGGTGGAGGAGCTGCTGCGGGGGTGTGGGGTGGTACGGACTCGCATCGAGGACCAGGCGATCCCCGGATACGGGGGCGGCGCGTACCGCTTCAACGTGGTCGGCTGGAAGGACTGAGAGCGCCCGCAAGCCGGGGAGGGCCTGGGGGCGCTGCCGCTGAGGAGCCTCGCCGGCAGGGCATGCCGAGGAAGGAGCGGGCGCCGATCAATTCTTGAATTTCGTATCGGGGATGATGCAATGGCCATCAGGGAAAGTCCCAATGGGGATCACGCATTCCTCCTGGTACCGTATCCATGGCTATGCAGTCCAGGCTATCTACCGAAGCGGGAGCAGGGGGGCAGACAACATCCGCCGCCTCTGTGTTGCCTTGTAGCGGACACGATCTGTACGAATCATCAGTTTCCCGGCCGCGGGTGGTGGTCAAAGATGCGCTGGGGCCGCGGGCCCGGCTTTGGTTGGATCGGCGCGCAAAACAAGAACAACGCGACGGGTGAAGGCGCATATGCTCGAGCATTCGGCCGCTGCTGAAGCCCCCCCCCGGGTGTCGATCGGGGTCCCCGTATACAACAGCGAGCGATGGCTCGATGAGACATTGCATTCCCTGCGGTCGCAGACCCTGTCCGACTTCGAGCTGATCATCTCCGATAACGCCTCGACGGATGGGACCCGGGCCATCTGCGAGCGCCATGCCGCCGAGGATCGCCGGATCCGCTACCACCGCCATGCGCACAACATCGGGGCCAACCGCAATTACAGTGCGCTGCCCCCCCTGGCGCGCGCAGAGTATTTCAAATGGGCGGCGTCGAATGACCTGTGCGCCCCTCAGTTCCTCGAGCGATGTGTCGCGGCTCTCGACGCGCAGCCGGACGCCGCGCTCGCGTATCCCAGGACAGTGCTGTTCGCGGACCACCCTGAGGGGGGCACGCTCTACGAGGGTGATCTCTCCGTCATGCAGGAAAGCGCCGCGGCCCGCTTCGCGTACGTGATGTGCAACATGCGGCTCAACAACGCGGCGAGCGGTGTGATTCGGACCCGTCTGCTGCGCCGGGTGCATTTTGGAACCTTCGGGTCTGCCGACATCGTCATGATGGGGGAGATCGCATTGCTCGGGAAGCTCGTGCGGCTTGCGGAGCCGCTGTTCTTCAGGAGGATGTCCGAGGAGAGCGCGACGCTGCTGCAAGACCGCGCCCGGCAGGAACGGCACATCGAGCCCGGTGCGACATCGCCGCTGCGTTGGCAGAGCTGGAAATATCAGTGGAGTGTCATGAGCGGTGCGATGCGCCTGGCGCCGCTCGGATCGGAGAAAGCGAGCGCCGTGGCTTTCGCGCTCAAATCCATGGTCTGGGCCCGCTCCAGTCTCGTGAGCGATGTCAAGGCTGCGATGAGGATGGGGCGATGATCGGGCCTGTCGCCGGGGAGGGTTGCTGATGCCGCCGGCGCTGACTGCCTCGGTGCGGGAGGTGCTGTGCCTCGGGGCCCATTGCGACGACGTGGAGATCGGATGCGGCGGAACCCTGGCGCTGCTGCGTCAGGCACGCCCGGATGTGCGCATCAGGGCGGTGGTCTTCTCCTGCGATGCCGTTCGGCGCAAGGAGACGGAGTCGGCGCTCACGCGGCTCGCCGGGGGAGAGGGCCCGCTCGAGGTGCGCTGCCTCGGCAATCAGGATGGCTATTTCCCGGCCGACTGGGGCGCGATTAAGGCCTCCTTTGCCGAGATCAAAGCCGCGGGCCGTCCGGATCTGATTCTCACTCACTGGGAGGGCGACCGGCATCAGGATCACCGCCTGGTGAGCGAGCTCACCTGGAATACCTTCCGCGATCATCTCATCCTGGAGTACGAGATACCGAAGTACGACGGGGATCTGGGGCGGCCGGGCCTGTATGTTCCGTTGCCCAGGGAGACTGCCGATCGCAAGACCGGCACCCTCATCGAATGCTTCCCGTCGCAGTCGGACAAGCCTTGGTTCACGGCCGATACGTTCCTCGGACTGATGCGGCTGCGAGGTCTGGAGTGCCGCTCCGCCAGCGGCTACGCCGAGGCATTTCACACGCGCAAAGTCCTCGTCGAGTTCGGCGGGACGCGGGGTTCGGAGGTACGATGAGACTGCTGGTGACTGGGACGGATGGCTACATTGGCTGCCGGCTGGCGCCGATGCTGGTGGCGGCGGGTCACACGGTGACCGGGCTCGACACCGGCTATTACCGTGATGGCTGGCTGTACTCGACACGCGAGATGCGGCAGAGCCCGATGACGCTCAACATGGATCTGCGGGACATCACCGCGGCCGATCTGGCGGGCTACGACGGGGTCGTGCACCTCGCGGAGCTGTCGAACGACCCGCTGGGACAGAACAACCCCGAGGTGACCGAGAAGATCAACTACGAGGGGTCGGTCCGGCTCGCCCAGGCGGCGCGGGCCGCGGGCGTGCGCCGCTTCGTGTACGCCTCCTCGTGCAGCATCTACGGGCAAGCCGCGACGGAGTGGGTGGACGAGAGCTCCGCTCCGAATCCTCAGACCGCCTATGCGCGCTGCAAGGCGCTGGTGGAGCGGGAGGTGCGGCCCATGGCCTCAGCGGATTTCTGCGTGACATTTCTGCGCAACGCCACCGCCTACGGCGCCTCCCCGCGCATCCGCTTCGACATCGTGCTCAACGACCTCTGCGCGCTCGCCTGGACCACCCGGCGAATTGCGATGATCAGCGACGGCACGCCATGGCGCCCGTTCGTGCATATCGCTGACATCAGCCAGGCGATTCTGTGCGTGCTCACCGTTCCCGCCGAGCGGGTGAACGGCGAGATCCTCAACGTCGGGGCGGACGAGGAGAACTATCGCATGCGGGACATCGCCCAAATCGTCGCCGAAACATTTGAAGGCTGCACGGTCAGCAGCGGATCGAGCAGCGGTGATCGGCGCAGCTACCGGGTGTCGTTCAAGCGAATCCGGGAGCGGCTGCCGGAATTTCGGCCGCAGTGGACGGCGCGGCGCGGCGCCGAGGAGCTGCGCGACCTCTTTCAGCGCATCGACATGGCGAAGGAGACCTATGAATTCCGGGCATTCACCCGCCTCAAGCAGTTGAACTACCTCAAGCGCACCGCGCAGGTCGACGAGGACCTGCGCTGGCGCTACTGAGGGGAGGCGCAATCGGCCACCCAGGGGAAGCGAACCATGAAAGTCGTACTGTTTTGCGGCGGGCTCGGCACTCGGCTGCGCGAGCACTCCGACACCATTCCCAAACCGCTGGTCAACATCGGCTATCGGCCGCTCATCTGGCACCTGATGCGCTACTACGCGCACTATGGCCATACCGATTTCATCCTCGCGCTCGGCTATCACGGCCACCTGATCAGGGAGTACTTCCTGAACTACGACGAGTGCATGACGAACGACTTCACCCTCAGCGACGGCGCCAGGACGCGCACGTTGCACGCGACCGACATCGACAATTGGCGCATCACGTTCGTGGACACCGGCCTGCACTCGAACATCGGCCAGCGCCTGCTCAGGGTGCGCCGGTACCTTGCCGGGGAGACCGAGTTCCTCGCCAATTACGCCGACGGGCTCTCGGACCTGCCGCTCGATGATCTGATCGCGGACTTTCGGCGCCGGCGTGTCGTGACCACCCTCGCCTCGGTGCGCTCCCTGCAAAGCCAGCATGCGGTACAGGCCTCGGAAGACGGCCTGGTGCGCGCGATGAGACCGCTGCATAGGGATGATTTTCTCATCAATGGCGGCTTTTTCGCGATGCGGCGTGAGATCTTCGACTTCATCGAGGAAGGCGAGGAGCTGGTGGAGGCGCCCTTCGAGCGCCTCATCAGCAAGCAGCTGCTTGCGACCTATCGGTATCTCGGCTTCTGGCAGTCGATGGAGACGTTCAAGGACAAGATCACCTTCGACCGCATGGAGGCGCGCGGAGAGTGTCCCTGGAAGGTGTGGCTTGCCGAGGAGCACCGCCATGAGGCCGCGATCCAGTCGCGCAGTCCCGAGGCGGCCGATCGCTCGATGTCCGACGGCCACGATCGCAGGCCGATTCAGATGCCCGTGAGCGGATTGAGCGGGCAGAAGGCCGCAGGGAAGTGACTGCCGCCGTGGAACGATGTGCGGAACAAGGGTGTTGAGCGAGCGAGCGCCCGCGGCCGCCGATGGCCCTAACGCAGCAGCTCGTTGACGGTGTGCAGGTGCGTGTCGAGACCGAGACTCGCGAGGGATTGCGAGACTTCCTCGTAGTACGCGGGGTTCATGAGGATCACATGACGCGGCCGGAGCTCTTTGAGTCTTTCGGGGGCGTATACGGGCAATCCCGAAGCCGGAAGAAAGATGCCCTGGCGATGAGGATTCACATCGACCGCGCCGTCGATCACTTCCGGGTGCGCCAGCGCCGACAGGAACCCGACGGTTTTTGAGTTGCCCTGCCAGATGATGAGCGGGTGAGACGGACTCTTGAGCTCACCGAGGGCGCTTTCGCAGCGCTGCAAGGAGGACCGTACGTCAGCTGCGAACGAGCGATAGAGGGAGTGTTCGCCGCCGCAGTCAACCGGCTCCCGCAGGTCCGGGACCGGGCCGGCTTTTGCTTCGATCGACAGGTACTGACCTTGAAACTCGTGGCCGAGTGCCAGGACGCGCAATCCGGCGAGCTCGAAGGCCCGCTGCAGGGTGGCGGCGGTGAAGTAGTTGCAGTGCTCGTAATAGATGTCCCAGAACGCACGCTCTGCGAATACGCGCTCCGCGTCCGGCAGGTCGAAGAGAACCACCCTGTCCGGCTCTCGAGCCGTCCACTGACCGAGCATTGCCAGGAAGCCGTGGACGTCGGGTATGTGCTCCAGCGTGTGCCGGCAGACGAGCGCATCGGCGCGCAGGTCGAGCATGCTCTGATCGAACAGGCGCGGTATCAGCTCGATTCCCTGCGGCAGGGTGCCGGGTGCGCGGTCCACATTGATCAGCGGGTCGACGCCGATGGCGTGGCCGACACCGGCGCTCATCAGCTGCTTGAGGAAGTCCCCGTCACCGCATCCTACCTCGAGCACCGTCTTGCCCTCGAGTCGGTGGCGGGAAACCATTGACCGCGCCATCGCGCCTGCATAGGCGTTGAAGTGCGCCGAGGCGGCCTGGGAACTTTCATATCTCGCGCCGAGCTCGCCGAGACGGGGGTCGAAGGTACGGTTGAAGGCAAAGCCGCAGCGCGCACAGGCGGTCAGATCGATCCGTCCGCATGCAACCTGTCGGGCCTGCGTGCAATCCTCAAATGCGGCGCAGCAGGTTACCGGAACGCTCTCGCGGCAATAGAAGTCGGAGACTTCGGTGCCGCCGCAGAGCGGGCAAATTCCGCCGGATCGACTTTCGTATGTCATATGCTGATCGTCTCGGTGGAGGTGACCCTGGCAGCCTGGGACGCATGCTTTCCCGTTCAACCGGACAAGCGCTGGCGAGGGTGCAACGCCGTGTCCTCTGGGAGCTGCGAGGCCATTGCTTCGCGTGGGAGCGAATGTCCTCTGCCCCGGACCGAAGTCAGGAGCTCGTATGCGATGCGCGCCGTCCCCTTCAGTTTCCGCCGCCCGGATCCCGGGAGCTTCCACGCCTCGGTGTAGTGCTCTAAGCCGTCCAGTCGCCTGCCTGCGCGAATGAGTGACGTGGCTGCGTCAATCCAGGCCTTCACCAGCCGATCGTTCAATGCGGCACGCCGTGCGGGAGTGTCGACCTCGTTTTGCAGGGGCCGCAGCGCCTGCAGCTTGTCGAGCGCCATGAGCGAGGTGTCCCGCGTGGCATTGGAGTCGTGGCGGCGGACTTCCGCGAGAACCTCCCGTGTAAAGGCCACCGGGCCGTGCATGAATACGTGCAAGACGAACTCCAGGTCCTGACATCTTCTCAGGAACTCGTTCAGCCGGAACTCGCCGATCAGGGCCCTGCGGAACAGCATGCACTGCATGTAGGCCGGGATTTCCT
>JAJZLX010000293.1 GCA_021850555.1 Pseudomonadota bacterium
ATGCGCCCCGTGGTGATGTTCGAATAAGACTTTCCGGCCCGCTGTCGATACGCGCCGTCGGCATACTCGCGATCGCGCTTGACACCACCAGAGTGCAGAAGCTTCAGATGCCGCTCGGTGTGCGGTAGCAGGACACGTCGATTGTCCGCTCTCACGCGCAGCGGGTCGTTCGTGAACCAGTAGACGGGCTCCCACCCTGTATTGAGCTGATTGCGCGCCTTGGACGCCCATTGCACAGGACCCGGGGGCTTGCTCAGATTTTCCCAAGGAATCTCGTCCATCTTGTGCAGGCCCAGCCGCTCATGCAGCGCGATGACCATGCGTTCACGGTAGAGCGAGCGCGAAGGCAGACCGCGCTCGAACACATCGTTGGTGACGTTGAGCACGAGGCTTCCGCCAGGGGCAAGCCGCTTGACGATCGGCTCGAGCGCCCGGCAGATGAAATCGACGAACTCGCCTTCGCTTGGATTACCGTAGGCACGCGGCTTCGCCAAGGGGTACGGCGGTGAAGTCAGGGCCAGGTGAATGGGCTCACCCAGGCGCGAGAAGGCCGAAGCGCAGTCCGCCCACAGCGCAACGCCGAGGTCGGTCGAGAAGGCGAGCATCACGTGCCCGGAGTTGATCCGCTTCAATTTGAGCTTGCGATGCCCCTCGGCACTGAGGGTCCAGACGCCGGGGCCTGCGCGCTCGACCAATCCCATATGCTTCAGGGTTTGTTGCACCCAGCGGATCTTCCGCTTCGTCGGGTTGTAGAGTTGCCTGCCAATCCGTTCTCGACACTTCAGGGCCGCATCCGGGATGCCCGCCCGCGCTGCCACCTCCCGGTAGAGCGATTCGTTGGAGGCGCGCTCGCGTTCCGCGTACGTCGCAACGACCGCATCGAAGAGCGATAGCTGTTCGGCCGCAGGAGAGGATCTGTCCATGGGCCTATCCGATAGCACCACGCGCGAGCTCTGCGAGCCCGGCGCGAAACTTAGGTGCCCCGCCGTACGCGGGGTGTTGCACTTGCGCGCGCACGGCGATCCCGAGCCGCTCTAGCGTGCGCTCGGCCACTCGCCCTACCGCGACCACCGCGGCCCCCTGGCCCGCGAAATGCGCGTGCACTGCGCGCAGGATCTCGGCGTTCGTCTCGATCTCATCGGACCGCGGGGTGCGATTGGTGTAGGGCTCACCGGGCTTGTGTGGATGGAACGCGAAGGTGTTCCAGAGCACCGTTCTCTCGGCGATGCCGAATTCGTAGAGGGCCTTCCACACGATACGCGCAGAGGGCTCGGACCAGGGACGGGGCCGGGTGGTCAGCCGCGAATTCGCCTCGCAGCGCGGAATCGCCCCTTCGCACAGCAGCGCCTCGGAAGTGAACGGCACGCCGCTGAAGTGGCAGCCTTGGTACCCCGGCGCCTCGCCGCAGAGCACCAGGGAAGCACGCACCGCAAAATGCGCGCGCAGCCGTTCGAGCCGGCCCGCCGGCGCGCTGATCGACACGTCCATCGGATCCACGTCCGACCATGGGTTGAAGACATCCGGCAGATGCACCGCGAGAAGTTTCTGCAGTAATACTTCGACCTGGGTGCTCATTGGCGAGCCACCGGGGTTTGATCCCACATGCGCCCATCGAGCATCCGCCCGGCGACGCGCTTGCCCACCTTCGAGCTCAGCGCCCCGCCGAACACGTCCCCGCTCCACCAATGGTCCGGCGTCCCGCGGTGCACACCTTCGGCCCCATCCTGATACCGGCAGAACCCGCCCTGGACTGTCCCGTCGACGTCCTTCGCGAAGACCTCGCCCGCGAGCCACTCTCCCCACTGCTTGAAGAGATAGGGCACGCCGGCCTCAACGCACTGATCGCGCAGTGTGCGCGCCCAGGCCGGATCCATCGGCCTGGCGTGCGGCCCGCCCTCCCCCCCGCAGATCACCCAGTCGAGCCCGCGCAATCCATCCAGGTGATCGGTGCGGCCGCTTGGATTGAGCGCCTCCGGGCGCCCCTCACGCGACCATCTCGGGAGCCACCGCAAGGAGACCGGTCCGAGCAAGGGCTCGAAGGATGCGAAGTGGATGACCGCGGGCGCCGCGAGCAGCTTCCAGAGATCCCGCTCGACCTCCGCCTGGTTGCAGAACGTCGCTCCCAGCCACGCGTTCGGTCGCGGCGAATCGAGCCAGGCCGTAGGCAGCATGCGCGCGGCATTCCCGATGCGCTTGGTCAGCAGAAGCCAATCGAGCGCCGGGGTCGCTTCGATCAGCTCCCAGAGCACCACGCGCGCCCCGGCGGGCGCATCGGTATCGAACACGTCGGCCATCGAGGCACAGAAGACCCGTTCCCGCCGGCCGCTGCGCCGCGCCCGCGCATTCCACTTGAGCGGCTCTCGCCAGTGCTTCTCGCCGAACTCGCGCCGCTCGCCCGCCCAAAGTTCCGGGAATCCGAGCCGGCGGGCGTGCGTGGCCGCATAACAGAAGTCGCAGGCCGGGGAGATCCTCGAGCATCCCCACCAGGGGGTGAATGTGTGCTCGCACCACTCGATTTTGCTGTGCTCGCCCATTTATCACCCTCGCGCGCCATCGGCCACACCGGGGGCGGGATCTTTGTTCGGGAGGGACACTCGTGTCAGGCGATGTGCGTCAACGACCAGAGCCTCTCGGGGTTTCAATGAGCGCAAAGCAGCGGGGATATCGCTGGTCGCGAAGGTCTCATCGGCAGAGGGGCAGAGAAAGTCAAGTACATCGCCGAGGTCTCTGTCCAGAACGCTCCCGAGGACCACCCTTGTGGGCCAGGACTTCCCCAGGCGATACGAAGAATGCGATGTGAGCACCAGGCCGATACCCACCGCGCCAGCCGCCTCGGAGATCTTCCCGAGGTCCTCTGCGGCATCCGTTTCGGCCCACAGGAAGAAGGGTTCGTCCAAACCGATGGAGAACCGCTCGACCCGCATGCGCTGCCGCGTCAGTCCCCTCAACGCGCCGGCCAGGTCATCGAAGATCGCGCGCGAGACGGCCTGGTTGAATGCGGGTGGGTAGAGGGAGGGTAGACAGACCATCGCGCATTTCTTGTGCTCGAGAACTTCCTCGAAACTCACTTCTGTCTTGCTCATTACCCGCTGCACGAGCTCGCGGGCAAGCGCCTGCGGAGGGCATCTACCGCTCGAATACGTCGAGCCGCGTATCTCTCGGTCGTCGAAATCGATGAGGATAAGATCGCGTTCTCGACCGGCCAGGCCCATGACCCGGAGGTAGTTTTTTCCTGCGGCCGCCGCGCCAGCGTTCGAATCGAACACGATGAAGCCGCCTCCGCTCGAGGCATACTGCAGAGCAAACCGCTGAATGAGCACAGACTTCCCCGATCCGGACCGGCCAGCAATGGCGACCGCCCGGGGAGTGAGGGTCACGGGGGCTCCGGTGACAGCATTGCGCCCGAGATAGAAGTTATCAGGGGTATCCGACCGAGATGTCATCGCGCACTCCTCGCCGACCCAGAGTGCGTCTTTGCTGCCGAATCGATCGCCTCTCGCAGGGTACTTGCCTGGGTGATCGAGGCTCGGCCGCGCTCGCTGAACCAGATGACCCATTGCCTCTCGCAATTGAGCTGGACATTCGCGCCCATCCGCTCGAGGAAGTCGATCCGGGTTTTATCGCTGGGCAGTGAGGTTGTGCTTTCTTTCCCGGTCGCCAGGTGAGCTTCGGAGGACCCTAGCACCGACGCAAGCTTACAGAATGTCGGGTTTCGGATATTTTTGATCCGTCCCGTCTCCCACTGATTAGCGGTCGTCCGTGAGACGCCGACGCGCCTGCCGAGCTCGGCTTGTGACCAACCCCGCAGCCTACGAAGGCTAGCGATGCGCTCACCCATCGTGGTTCGGGCCGGTGGCACGCGGTCCTTCGAGGTACTCGTCATAGCAGTTGCAGCCTCACACCCTTCGTCAATTCAACAATCCCAGGATAACCCGCATCCGTGACTTCGGCGAGCGGATAAATTCGAGGGTTGATACGGAAATTGAGCGTTCGCGGGCGGGCCAGCGCGCAGCGAGGATCAATTGCATGAAGGGAGTGCCGCCCCGCGCTTCAGCACGCAAGTGTAGCGGGTGCCAAAGAAGCCCTGATCGTACGCGTGCCAGATCAGCGTGCCGTCGGGCTCGCGACGTCGGCCCCACGTGGTGACGTAGCCTGGTCGCACGCCGAGCGCCCGCGCGGTGAGAACCGCCAGCCTGCCGCCCTCGAGACGAGTGATCACCGACGCACATCCGGAGAGCTGCGCGATGAGAGCCACACCGAGCACGGCGGCACCAACCGTATTGAGCCATTGTCTGGTGCGAGTTCGAACCATCTGATCAGCCTCGTCTCTGGACATACCTGGTCTGAGCCCTACGACGCGAGCCCGGCTGCGTACATACTGAGTCCCCAGCCGCCTCCGGACCGCCAAGGATGGAGTACCTCGGTGGTTGGAAACCGCTCTCGGCTGAGTCCACACTCGACGGGGATATCGAGTGAGCCGCGTCGCGCTGCAGCCCTACGCCGCGCCACAGATTTGCGCACCGGCGATGGCGTGAACCCACATGAACCGTCGTGGGCGGGCTGCTGGACGATCCAGACCTTGATCGGGATTGGCGTATGACCTATGTACGCATAAAGCGGCTGAGGGAACTCGCGGCGGCCGTTATTCAGAAGGGTGAGGCTCTGCCGCGCGGTACGGAACGACCACTCCGCGATCGTCACCGCCTGGCCGCGCTTCAGCCCGGACACGCTGACAGAGAGCATGTACGGATGGGACCAAGACGACGTTCTGCTGCATCCACAGAGCGCGAAAAGCGTAAAGCACAGCGCAACAGATCTCAGACTTCCTCTGGGCAGACTCATACCTCACCTCCGTTCTCCACTACTCCGCCCTGCTCGCGCAGCCACTCGGCGAGCTTGCTGTACCGCTCATCGAGGCTGTCGTCCTTAACCGCCTGGCCCACCGCGCGCGCATCCCCCACCATCACCATCAGCTTCTTCGCCCGCGTGATCCCGGTATAAATGAGGTTGCGTTTGAGCATCACGAAGTGCTCGCGCGCGATGGCCATCAGCACCACCGGGAACTCGGAGCCTTGGGATTTGTGGATCGTGAGCGCATAGGCGAGGCGGATCTCCTTCAGGTCCTCGCGGGAATATCCGATCAGCTTCTCATCGTCGTAGAGCACGTAGCAGCTGCCATCCCGCGGGTCCACCTCCTGCACGAACCCGATCTCCCCGTTGAACACCTCCTTCTGGTAGTTGTTCTTGATCTGGATGACCTTGTCACCCTTGTAGAGCACCCCGCTTTGAAAGGGGATGGAGAGCCGCCGGCCGGAATTGAGCAGCCGCTGCAGCTCGATGTTCAGCTGATCGGTCCCGAGCGTGCCCTTCCTCATCGGCACCAGCACCTGGACGTCCTTCACCGGATCAAACCCGCGCTCGCGCATCCCGACCACGAGCGCGAGCAGCCGCTCGCGGGACTTCTCCGGCTCGCTCTCGACCCGGAACCCGAAGTCCCCGCCAGCCTGGACGCAATCCATCCCCCTGTGCGGCATCGAACCGTGATTGACCCGGTGCGCATTGATGATGATCTGGCTCTCGGCCGCCTGGCGGAACACCACTTCGAGCTTTACTACCGGGATCGCACCGCTCTGGATCAGATCGGAGAGCACACGGCCCGGACCCACAGACGGCAGCTGATCGCGATCGCCGACCAGCACCAGCCGCGCGCCCGCCGGGACCGCCGTGAGAAGAGCGCGTATCAGCGGCACATCCACCATCGACACCTCATCGATGATCAGCACGTCCGCCTCGATCGGATGGTCCGCATCGCGCTTCGGCCCGCCAGGACCCCACTCGAGCGCACGGTGAATCGTGACCGCCTCGCACCCGATCGCCTCGCTCGCCCGCTTCGCCGCCTTGCCCGTCGGAGCACACACCAGCACCCGCGCTCGCCGGCCGCCACCGTCTGCCGCGCGCACCACCACACGCTGAAACGCGCGCACGATCGCCTTGGTGAGTGTCGTCTTGCCAGTCCCGGGTCCGCCGGTCACCACCATCACATTGCTCTCGAGCGCCGCGGACACCGCATCTCTCTGACGAGGATCGAGTGTGATGCCGAGCTCGCCCTCGGCCTTCGACACCGCGGCGGGCACGTCATCGACCCGCACGTACGAAGGCATATCACGCCGCTCGACCAGCGCCGCCGCCACCTCGCGCTCGGCCTCATAGAGCCACCGGGGAAACAAGCACACCTCCCCCGCCGACCAATCCACCACGATCTTCCCAACCTCAGCAAGCCGCTTGATCGAATCCCGAATCCGTTCGGCCACGCCAGCCGCGTCATTCAGCCCAAGAATCTTCAGCGCCGCCCGCGCGCCAGCCTCTGCCGGCACAGCACACGAACCCGAATCCACAGCCTGCTGAATGCAATAGAGCACCGCGGCATCCACACGCTCATCACTCTCCGCCGAAATCCCAAGCCCGCGCGCGATCAAATCGACCTTGAGAAACCCGAGCCCGGACAGGTCATCCGCCAGCCGATAGGGATTCATCTCAATCGCCGCGCGCGCCTTCTCCCCATAGAGCTGCTGCGCGACCTTCGCCTGCTTCACAGAAAGCCCAATCCCGCACAGCCACGCCAAGCTCTTCGCCTCGGCCGCCTTCTCGTTCCACGACTTCACAATAGCCGCCACGCGCTTCTTGCCGACCCCCTCCACCTCGCGCAACCGCTCGGGGGTTTTCTCGATGATCTCAGGCAGCTCGGCACCGAACCGCTCAACCAGCGCCGCCGCCAGCCCAGGGCCTATAGACTCAAGTGAACTGGACATGTACTTCGCCAGCCCGTCCGCATCCTGCGGCGTCTCCAGAGTGATCCCGCTCGCCTTGAACTGCCGCCCGAACTTCTCGCTGGTCACCCACTCGCCACGAGCAGTCAGACGCTCTCCAGGGGCAATCCGCATCGCGTAGCCCACCACCGTCGTGAGCACAGAACTACCTTTCACAGATACCCGTGCCACGAAGTAGCCGTTCAGAGGATTGTGGTACACCACTCGCTCCACGGTGCCACTTACCTCGCCGCCAGCCCCGCCGCCCACCGCGCGTACAGCCGCCCGTCCATCGAGCCCGAGCTCGCCCTGACCCTCGTTCATCACGACCACCTCACAGGCGAAAAGACGATGGGCGGAATAGGCATAGAACCGCGGGCAGGCGACTCGCCGGCGTGTGCGTAAACAGAGAAGGCACGCGCGCTGCGCTCGGGCAGAGGCACCCAAGTCAGCCTCACGCTGCACCAGATCTCATAGATTGTGACGTGTCGCACGAGCACCTCTGCCTCTCTATCCGCCTGTACCGCCTATAGGGATAAAACGTCCTATTTATCTGAGCCTACCACGGGGTCGCACCACGGCGCTCAGCGGAAATCCGACGATTCGTCGGATTTGAAGGGCCATCGCACCGCAGGTCCTTGTGAAA
>JAJZLX010000447.1 GCA_021850555.1 Pseudomonadota bacterium
TCCCCGGCTGCGGCTCGGAGCGGCTGTTCTCGCAGGTCGGGCTCGCCACCCAGGCGATGCTCTGGCACGTGGGGGTGCAGACGGTGCTGCCGCCCGGGTACCTGTGCTGCGGCTATCCGCAGCGGGGAGCGGGGGAGTTCGACCGCGCGGAGAAGATCACCACCGACAACCGGGTGCTGTTCCACCGTGTGGCCAACACCCTCAACTACCTCGACATCCGCACGGTGGTGGTGAGCTGCGGCACCTGCTACGACCAGCTGCTGGGCTACAAGTTCGAGGAAATCTTCCCCGGCTCGCGCATCATCGACATCCACGAGTATCTGATGGAAAAAGGCGTGCGGCTGGAAGGCGTCACCGGGACGCGTTATATGTACCACGACCCCTGCCACTCGCCCATGAAGCGCTACGATCCGCTGAAGGTCGTCAACGCGCTGATGAACGAGACGCAAAACGGTCGTATCGAGAAGAACGACCGCTGCTGCGGGGAGTCCGGCACGCTGGCGCTGTCGAGGCCGGATGTGTCCACGCAGGTGCGCTTCCGCAAGGAGGAGGAGATGCGCGCCGGAGCCGAGAAGCTCCGCCTCGCCGGGGCGGGTCAGGTCAAGGTGCTGACCTCCTGCCCCTCGTGCCTGCAGGGCCTGCAACGGTACAACGAGGACGCCGATCTCGATGCGGACTACATCGTGGTCGAGATCGCCCGGCATGTCCTCGGGGAGAACTGGATGTCCGACTACGTCGCCCGCGCCAACGACGGCGGCATCGAGCGGGTGCTGGTCTGAGACCGGCGCCGCCTCAGGATGCGGGAGGATCGATCGCGATCGGCTTGTTGAACCGGCTGAAGTCGGCGACGATGTTGACGCGCTTGCCCTTGATCATCACCCCGTTCATGACCGCACGCACCGGCAGCTGATCAGGGCCGATGTACAGGGTCTCGGGCACACCGCGCACGACACAGCTGTAGACGTGCACGCTTTTGCCGTGGAGCGTGCGCGTGCCGAGGTCACGGGCCGTTTTCTCGAGGTCCGCCTTGGAGGCGCCCGCGAGCGGATCGCTCTTGCTCCTGCTCGCCATCCGCTGCGCAATCAACGTGCCGTAGCGCGGCGGCAGCTTCACCGCATGGCCGTCGGTGACCATGTAGACGTCCTTGCCGATGATCACCTCCTGAAGGTTGCGGGAGGGCACGAATCGCCAGCGGTCGGGAGCCGAGTACTCGACGACCAGCGTCCTGCCGCCGGCGAGGTGCTCCTCGATCTGCCAGGAGGTCGCCTTGAAGAAGGCCGCCCGCATCTGGGCAAGGTCGGCATAGGGGCTGGCGAATGCCGTCGTGGACAAAAGCAGGCCCGCGACCAGGCCGACGCAAACTCTCTTCATGCTCTGAGCCCCCCCTTGCCCGTGCTGCGGGCAAACTGTGACCCTTTTAACCGTTTCCCCGCGAGACGGCAAGCCACCCCGGGCCGGGTGACACACCGCGGCTCGTGCGCTTGACGATGAACCCACCAAACCGCGCCACATCGAGGCTGCGGCGGGGCCTTTCGCAGCCGGCACCGCAAGCTCGCCGAGCGGACTTTGGCCTGCGCGAGACCGCCGGCACACAGGCGCTCTCAGCGCGTTGTCTTCTTCTCCTTTGCTTTGGGAGCCAGCCGCCCCCCGAGCCACAGGAGCATCAGTGTCCAATATCCAAGCCCCACGGCGAGGCGCACGGGAATCGACACCGCCGCGCGGGGCGACAGAAACCCTTCGATCAGGCCTGAGCCCAGCAGCAGCAGCGCGCAGGCGAGCAGCAGGGGTCCGAGCTGCGCGGCCCGGCGGCGCAGGGACTCCGTGCGGGTGCAATACACGGGTCGGATGACGGCCTCGCCGAGCGCCGTGCCGGCGGCCGCGGCCAGGCACATGACCGACAACTCCACCGGGCCGTGTGCGAGCGTGAATTTCACCAGCCCGAGCTCGAGGCCGTGCTGGTGAGTGAAGGCCAGAAGCCCGCCGAGCATCAGTCCGTTGTAGGCGATCATGTAGAACGCCCCAAGCCCGAACAGGATGCCCGAGCAGAACGCCCCCAGAATCACCATCACGTTGTTGGAAAAGATGCGCGCCGACAGCAGCGCCGGCGGCCCGAGATTGAGCACCTGGTAGGTCCACAGGTGTCCGCGCTCGACGCCGTCGATCATCCGCGGGCTCGCGATCAGGCTGACCAGCGCCGGATAGGTATTGATCAGCCACCAGCCCGCGAGGGCGCTCGCCACGAGCAGCGCCGCGAGCCACAACGCCAGTGTCCTCACGGATGCGGCAGCCGCGGGAATGTCGTCACGAATCAATTTCAGCCATCTTGAGCCCGTGAGCCGCGGCGCGCGGTTGATCGTCGCGTGCAGCGTCGCGCAGGCGTTCTGCAGTGCGGCGGTCAGGAAGCCCGCCGGCATGAGCTCGCGCGCGCTCGCCAGATGTTGGGTCAAGACACGGTAGGTCCGCAGGGTGTGCAACGCCTCATCCACCGTGGCACGGGGACGCCGCGGCGCCGCAGCAGCCTCCGCCGCGAGCGCCTCCCACCGGGGAGCCCGCGTACGGATCCAGACCGCCGCCGGCGATTCAGTGCCTGGATTCGCCGGCAAGCAGCGCCTCCAGGCGGCCTTGCAGGGCGCGACTGCTCAACGCCGCGCCGCGCCGCGGATCGAATCCGGGATCGAGCTTGCAGAGCAGCTCGCGCGCCAGCCGGACGCGCCGGTCCTCCTCGAGCGACCGCCAGCGATCGAGCAGATCATGGATCAGCTGCAGCGCCTCGGCCGACAGCGCCGTGCGCTGCATCTGCGCGCTCAGTCGGCCGAGGGACTTCACGGAATCCGCCTCATCGAGCACCAGCACGGTGCCCGCCACCATGTCCCCGAGCCGCACTCGCTGCTTCGTGAGCATGCAGCAAGTGAGCCCGACCACGTAGAAGGCCGGCAGAGCATCGATCAGGCGGAAGACATTGCGGATGAGCAGCGCACCCGTTCCGGGAGTCGCTCCCTCGAAGGTGGCGATCCGCGCGCCCGCCTTGCGCAGGCCCGGAGTGCGGCCCCGCATGGCCACCTCGAGCACGGGTTGATAGAGAAAGTAGGTCGCCAGCGCGAGAATGACGGCTGCGACCATCACCGTGTGCGCAAGCGGCGCATCGGCTGCGATCCGCGGCAGCAGTCGCAGCAGCGACCCGGCGAGCAGCCACGCCAGGGCGAGCAGCAGTCGGATCAGCCAGTCGGTCAGAAAGGCGTAGCTGCGCGTGCCGGGGCCGGCGATCCGGACCCTCATGTCGATGCCCGTCAGGCTGCTGACGGTGAGCTCTTCCTCGGCCATCCGGCAAGATGAAATGGTTGCCCGCCAAGACCGAGCTTAGCTATTCTGCCCGGTCTGGACAAGGCGGGCGGACGCCCGCATCCCCACAACTGCGCGGAGCCATCATGAAGTACGTGGCACCATCGGAGCCTCAGCCGGTCGGGGGCGTCCTCGATGACTGGCTGCGCCTGTTCCGCTGCTCGTTTCGCCGCTGTTGGATCCTGGCCTTGATCGCAGCCGGTGCGGGCATGGCGCTGCAGCTGCTCGCCGTCCCAAGGCCTCCTCGCGCGGGCATGACTCTGCTGCAGTATTTGCAGCAGACGGCCTCCACGGTGCGTACGCCTCAGGTCATCGTCGGCGACGTCATCTTCTGGCTGATCGTCCTGGTGGTGTACGGGGCCTTGCTTGCGCAACAGGCGGCCGTGGCTCGCGGCGATGAGTCCCAGTCGGTCGGCGACTCGCTCTGGGCGGGCCTGCGCAGGTTGCCGCGCATGCTGCTCGGCGGACTGCTGCTCGCGCTGATTCTCGGGGCCATCATCCTGCCGGCGGCAATCAGCGCAGGTCTGCTCATCGGCCTGCATCAGGCGGGCCGCGAGTCCGTGCCGCTGCTGCTCGGAGCCGCCCTCGGCATGCTTGCGCTGGCGCTCCTGCTGCTCTACGTGTGGGTCCGCCTGGAATTCTGGCTGCCGGTCATCTTCGTGGAGAACTGCGGCGGGGCGGCCTCCCTCGGCCGCAGCTGGCGCCTGGTCAAGGGGCACTGGTGGCGGGTCACGGCGATCACCTTCGTGGCGGGCATCATCATGTGGATCCTGAATCTCGCCATCGGCGGCACACTCGGCCTGATCGGCGGAATCCTCGCCTCGCACGGTCTCGGTCCCGGCGACATCCTCTACCGGATACGCATCGGCGCGGCCCTCGCCCTGATCGCCCGGGTGGTCACGATGCCGCTGCTCGCGGCGGTGTGGCTCGCGATCTATCACGACCTCAGGCTGCGCCTCGAGGGACTGGATCTCACTGCGCGCGCGGAGGCGCTGGGCGGCCGCTGAATCATGCTGGCCCGAGGGGTGTTGGGACTGACGGTGCTGGCGCTCTCGCTCGGCGCGCCGCTCCGGGCCCGGCCGGCGCCCGCCGCCCTGGCCCGGGTTGTTCACTGCGCCTCGCACGCGAAGTCAACGCTCGTGGGCCTGGCGGCGCTGCGGGCCGCCTGCCCGGGCATCGGCAAAGCGATCGAGGGGCTCGGTCTGACCGCGCTCCTGCCTTTGCAATGGCAAAAAAGCATTACGCCCGGCGCGCTCGCCGGCCTCGGCGCGCTGGCAAGCCGCTACGGCGGCCGGCCGCTCTCGGCCGCCCCCGAGCCTTCCGCCCTGCGTGCCATCGCCCGGACGCTCCAACCCCCGTTGCCCCCGCCCGGCTGGTGGGACCGGGCCGAGGCATGGCTATTGCGCCGGACAGGGCCGATCTTTCACCGACTCCAACAGTGGCTGGACTCCGTGGCACGCAACCCGGCGCACCGAGCCTTGGCATACGTGCTGCTCTACTCTCTCGGCGGTCTGCTTCTGCTGACCCTCGCCGTCCTCGGGTACATCGAGTTGCGCTCAGCGGGATTCATCGGCTCCAAGCGCCGCACGGTCCGTCCGCGCCCGCGTGCCGGCGCCGCAGCCCTCTCGATTCCAACCTGCCCCGGCGGCGAGCCGGACTGGAGCCGTCTGCGCGCCCGGCCGGCTCGCCTGCTGGGAGTGCTCATCGAGGCTCTCACGAGCACACAGCGTATCGAGCGCGACCGGCAGCTCACCCTCCGTGAGATCTGCGCACGGGCGCGCTTCGACTCCCCGCGGCAACGGGAAGACTTCGACCAAGTCGTGCGGCTCGCCGAGCGCGAGCTCTACGGGCCGGGCGCGCCGGCGCCCGTACCCGAGGAAACATTGCGTGCGGCAAAGGCCCTGCGTGCCGAGCTGCTGGCGCCGGCCGCAGGCGCGCTCGGCGCGCCATGAGAGAGCGGCTGCTCACACTGCTGTTCGCGGCCGGGGCACTGGCTCTGTTCTACGTGTTGTTCTTCCCCAAGCCGCAGCATCGGACCGCCGCCCAGGGCCTGCCTTTGTCCACGGACGCCCGCCCGGAAGGGTACCTTGCGATCTGGCGCTGGCTCGGCAGGGAGCACATCCCCCGGCTGAGCCTGCGCCACCGCTACGGCAGGCTTCTCTCTCTCTCGCCTTCGAAGGGCAACCTGCTCATCATCACGCTGCCGCAGCGGCTGCCGGCGCACCAGATCGAGCGCACCAGGCTGCTGAGGTGGGTGGCTCGAGGCAACACGCTGCTGATCGCCGCCGCGCTCGATGATGAGCCGCTCTGGGCGCCCGGCATGGACGATGCGGCGATGATTCGCTTCCTCGAAAGCGCCGCCAGCCTGAAATTCACGCCCGCGCCGGCCGCCACCCTGCTGCATTCGATCACCGCAAGCCGCCTCGAGATCCGCCCGAAGGGCGCGCAGCCGTTGCTCGCCGGGGTCGGACGGATCACCGCTTTTCTGCCGCTGCCCTCCCGCGCCTGGCACGCACACCTGCGGCACGCGGGATTTCCCGCCGGCGATGCCGACCTGCCTCTGCAGCTCGCGGCGCGCAGCGACAACGGCGCGCCCGCCCTGTGGCTGGAGCGGCTGGGCGCAGGCCAGATCATCCTCAGCGCCGTTGCGAGCCCGTTCTCCAACGCGGGATTGACGCTTCCCGGCAACGCGCGGCTCCTGTCCAACATCATCGCATGGTCCCGGGGCCCGGGCGGAGCGGTCGTGTTCGACGACGCGCACGAGGGACTCGCGGCTTTCTACGACGCCCGGACATTCTTCGCCGATCCGCGCCTGCACGCCACGCTGGCCTGGATCGTGGGCCTGTGGCTGATATTCGTCGTGGGCGTGCGGCCCCTGCGGGCAACGTCCCCGGGCCGCCAGCCGCTCGATGAAGCCGCCTACGTCGAGGGCAGCGCTCGCTATCTCGCCGCCGTAGTCGATCCCGGCGAGACCGCGCAACGCATGATCGAGGACTTTCTCCGCGATCTGCCCGGGCATCCGCCGCATTGCGCAGCGGACGCCTGGCAATGGCTCGAAACGCAGCGGAACATTGCCGGCTCCGACCGGGAGGTGCTGCGGACCTGCTACGAGCGCGCCCGTGCCGGCCGGCGAGTCAATCTGGTCCGGTTGCAGAATCTTCTGGCACAACTACGCAAGGCAACGGCATGAACGCACTCGAGGATCTCGAACACCGCATCCAGGGGTGTCTGGAGGGCACGGTGATCGGCCTGCGGGAACTGATCCGCGCCCTGGTGATCGCCGTGGTCTCGCGCGGACACGTGCTGGTCGAGGGAGCTCCGGGGCTCGGCAAGACCCTGCTCGGCAAGACCCTCGCGGCGGCGCTCTGCAGCCGCTTCACGCGTATCCAGGGCACGGCGGACTTGATGCCATCGGACATGACCGGCGTGCACGTCCTCGATGAGGCCAGCCGCAAGTTCGTGCTCCACCCCGGCCCGGTATTCACCGATGTGCTGCTGGTCGATGAGATCAACCGCGCCAGCCCGAAGACGCAGTCCGCCCTGCTGCAAGCGATGGAGGAGCGCCAGGTCTCCATCGACCGGCAGACCTATCGCCTGCCGGGCGGATTCCTCGTGATCGCCACCCAGAATCCACACGAGTTTGAAGGCACGTTTCCCCTGCCCGAGTCCCAGCTCGACCGTTTCATGATGCGCGTCGAAGTCGGCTACCCGCAGGTCGGGGATGAGACCCGCCTCCTCGACCGCTACGGCACGATCGCCTCGGCCACCGCCGCGCCCGAGAGCACGCCCGCGGCGGGCGTCACAGTCGAGCAAATCGAGGCGGCGCGCGAATGCGCCGACCACGTGCACGTTTCAGCCGAGCTGACGGGCTACGTACTCGCAATCGCGAGAGCCTCGCGCGAGCATAGTCAGATTGCGCTGGGACTGTCCACGCGCGGCGCGCTGGCCTTGATGCGCGCTGCACGGGTCGCAGCCGGACTGCGCGGCTCGGAGTTCGTCACGCCGGACGATGTGAAACTCGTAGCCCCATGGGTCATCCCGCACCGTCTCAGTCTCACGTCCGAAGCGGCGCTGGAGGGCCGCACCGATCGTGAGCTCGCGGGCACGTTGCTCGAGCGCGTGCCGGTGCCGCGCTGACAGGCGGATCCTGCGGTGAGTCTGCGACGCAACGCCCTGCTGCTGGCCCTGTTGACCGGTGTGCTCGCCATACTCGGTCAGTGGGACCCCGCGCTCGCCCGATGGTGGTGCCTGCCCGCCGGGGTGTTGCTCTCTGGCCTCGCCTGGGAGGCTGCCGCGAGCGGCCGCTGCCGCGTGCAGCTGCGACTCGCCGGACCCGAGCGCTGGCTGCTTGGACGCCGGCAAGCGATGCGGCTGGCGTTTGCGCAGAGCGCTCGCGACAGCGCGTGGATCCAGGCCGTTCTGGCGGCGCCTGCGGAATTCGCCGCGGAGCCGCGTGTCGAGACGTTGCGCCTCGCCCGGGATCGGGAGACGACGGCCTCGCTCGAGGCCAGCGCGCGCCGCCTGGGCCGGCACGAATGGCCGGCGCCGAGGATACGTCTGTCGGGACCTCTGCAATTGGCGTGGTGGCCGAAGCGCATTGCCGTCGACTGCCCGGTCACAGTGGTTCCCGACCTCGTCAGCCGCTGCACCAGCGCCAGCGCCGACACCAGGGGAGGAGAGCAGCGCGCCCATGTTGCCACCGGCGGCGTAGCGGAGATTCTGCAGCTGCGCGAGTACCGGCACGGCGATCCTCTGCGCCTGCTCGACTGGAAGGCGAGCGCGCGTCGCGGCAGGCTGATCAGCCGCGAGCTCGCCGAGGAGCGGCATCTGGAGATCATGATCGCGATCGACGCCGGAAGATCGAGCGGGCTCGCGGCCGGCGAGATCGACCGTCTCGGTCTTTACGTCAATGTCGCCGCGCGTCTGGCGCAGAGGGCCTCGGAAATGGACGATGCCGTGGGTGTGCTGGTGTTTGCCTCACAGCCTCTCGCGCTGTTGCCGCCCGCCAGAGGCGAAGCATCCGTCGTGCGCATCCGCCGGGCGCTCGCGGCCTGCCGCGTCCAGCCGGGCATGTCCAACCCCGCCCTCGCCGCCGCCCGCATCCGCGCAACGAGCCATCGGCGAACCCTGGTGGTCTTGCTGACGGACCTGGCGGACGCCTCGGAAGAGCAGCTCCTGCAGGCAGTGCGGCTGCTCCGCCCCAAGCATTTCACGCTCATCGCGGGACTCGAGAACCCGGGCATCATGGCGTTGCCCCTGGCGCGTGCGAAGGAGCCGCTGGCCGCGTACCGCACGCTCGCGGCAACCGAGTATCGGCACGCGCTCTCGAGCAATGTGCGCGCTCTGCGCTCGCTCGGCGCCGCGGCCCTCACCGCACGGCCGGAGAATCTGGACCGGGCCGTGCTCGAGGCTTATCGTGAGGCCCGTCACCGCCGGAGGGCTTGAGCAGACTCGAGCGCCGACACCTTCTCCACCCAGAGGTCACACCATGCCCGTCGAGTCGAGGAAACTGAAATCCTCCCTGTTCGCGCTCGCGCTTTTCGCCGCGCTGCCGGCCTGCGAGGCCGGCACGCCGCCGGCCGCAGACCCTTCGGTTGCGTCCGCCAAGACGTTCATTCAGGCGATGGCGCACGGCCACTTCACCAAGGCGGAAGCGGATTTCGCCGCACAGATGAAGCAGGACGCGCCGCCGCAGAAGCTGCGGCAACTATGGGACTCGCTGGTTCGACACGGTGGCGCATTTCAGAAGACCGGCGCCACCCGGACGATACACAAGGAAGGCCACACCATCGTGATCGTCAGGACCGATTTCAAAAGGCGTCCGATCGGCCTGATGGTGGCATTCGATACGGCACATCGCATCGTCGGTCTGCATCTGGCTCCACCTCCCGGCGAGCGCTTTTGAGACAAGGGAACCCCATGCAACTCATCGGTATGCTTGATTCCCCCTACGTGCGTCGCACCGCGGTGTCGTTGCACGCGCTGGGACTTCCGTTCCGACATCGCTCCATGTCGGTGTTTCGCACGTACGACAGATTCCGGGAGGTCAATCCGGTCGTGAAAGCGCCGACACTCGTGTGCGACGACGGCACGGTACTTATGGATTCGACGCTGATTCTCGATTACGCCGAAGCCCTGGCCGCGCCGAAATCGCTGATGCCTCGTGGGACCGCCGAGCGGCTCGCGGCCCTGCGTCTGATCGGGCTCGCCCTCGCGGCTTGCGAGAAGACGGTGCAGATCGTCTCCGAGCGCTATCTTCGCCCCGCGGACAAACAGCACGAGCCCTGGGTCGCGCGCCTCGCCGAGCAATTGCGCTCGGCGTATCAGCAGCTCGAGTCGGATCTCACGACGCGCCCGCGCAGCTCAGGAGACACGCTCGGCGCGGCCGAGATCACCACCGCCGTTGCCTGGCGCTTCACACAGGAGAAGCTGCCCGGTCTCATTGCCGGTCCGGATCACCCGCGGCTGCTCGCGCTGTCGTCCTGGGCAGAGCGGCAACCGCCATTGGTTGCTTGGCCGTACGACGAGATCACGCTGCACGTGTGACGGGAACGCCCGTGAGTCGCGCCTCGAGCGGATAGAGCGCCTGACCCGGCGTTTTGTCCGCCAGGTACTGCATGATGGCGTGCGACTCCCACAGGATGAAGCCATCGTCCTCGAGCGCCGGGACCCGGTGGTTGGGATTGAGCTTCAGGAACTGCGGCTGGCGTTGTGCGCCCTTTGGCAGATCGACGAACACCGGCTCGACCGGGACGCCGAGCTGGATGGCGGCCATGCCGGCGCGGCGGGCATTGAAGGAGAACGGATGGTGATACAGACGCATGGTGGCCCTCACGGTGGCGACGGATCAACGAGCCCATCGTGCCAGCGGGCCGTGACAGATTCTGTCAGCAGTCCTTGCGCTCGCGGCGGATTGCCTCGCGCAGCGTCTGCAACCCCGACACCGGCTCGGCACGCGGCCCGAAGCGCGGCGCCCACGGACCGGTCCCGGCGATCTGGTCGCTCAGGTCCTTTGGCGAGACGGCCGCGCAACGCCTCGAGCAGCTGCAACAGGCGGGACGTGCGGCTCACCCGGACTTGGGCTCCGTGCGATAGCCGCCGCGGGTCGCGGCCATCCGGTACGCCGCGGCGCGCAGCACCCAGGGAGCGAATCGCTCCAGCGCGACGAACAGCTTGCCGTGGCCGGTGATGATGACTTCCCTGCGCCCCCGCGCGATGGCATGCAGCATCTGGCTCACCGCGTGCCGCCTGTCCGCGACCAGCCAGCCCGGCATAGGCTCGGCGGCGTCGGCATGCAGTTGCCCCTGGTTGTCGACGCGGCGGATGTTGCTCTCGACGAATCCGGGGCTGATCAGAGTGACCCGCACCCCCATGAGCGCAAGCTCCGGCGTGATGGAGTTGGCGAGCGCCCGCACGGCGAACTTGCTCATCGCATACGGCGAGGCGCCGGGCGAAGCGGTCCACCCCGCCACGCTGCCGACGATCACCAGCTGGCCGCGGGATTTGGCCACCTCGGGCAGGGCTGCGTGCAGCGTGCGCAACACTCCGAATACGTTCGTCTCGAACTGGCGGCGGTAATCCTCTACGGTCAGCCTGGCGAAATTGCCGACGACCCCGAAACCGGCGTTGGCAATGACGATGTCGAGTCTGCCCCTGCGCAGAACGGTCTCTGCGACAGCGCGCGGCGGGTCGTCGTCCCGAGTTACGTCGCACTCCATGATCAACGGCTCCACGCCGCCGGCTTCGCGGATCCGGCGGCTGACCTGCTCCAGCCGCTCGGTGCGGCGCGCGGCCAGGGTGAGCACGGCTCCCGCCCGGGCGAGCTGGTGGGCCAGCTCTTCTCCGATCCCGGAGGAAGCGCCGGTGATGAGGACGATCTTGTCGCGAAAGCTCTCTTCTGTACCCGCACGCATGGTGCCTCCGTGGGTTCGCAGTTTCGATCGACTTCCCGCACCTGCCCGGGGGCAGGTGCGCGTTTTCACTGGTGTGGCGGCTCCCTGCCGGCATTCTACCGATGTCGGGCGCGTACACCGGCGGATGGGTCTTCCGCCCCCCGTCCGGCGCAAGTCACGCCCCGTCCGGGCCCATGACCCTGAACGCGGCTCGGCGATGCGCACTCCGGTATACATAATGCCCCCGCCGCAGCGGGTGCCGCCAGGTGTTTGACGTCGCGGAGGGTTGGGCATATAAGGGAGCTGGTGATCAGGGGGCAATAAGAAAAACGACATTTCCCGGATGCAGGGGAGCGAGCACGATGCGCGTTCTGATTGTCGAAGATGATGCAAATCTGCGCCCGGCTTTGCGGGCGGCATTGGAGAGGGGAGGCTACGGCGTACAGGAGGCCGAGAGCGGCAGTGAGGCGCTGCGGAAGATGACCGAAAGCGATTACGACGCCGCGGTCGTGGATTTTCAGTTGCCGCCTCCCGACGGTCTCGAGGTCCTCAAGCAGTTGCGCCGTGTACAACCGCGGTGCGTGCGCGTGCTGATGTCAGGAGCGCTCGATCTGCCGGCGGTCATGAGCGCGGTCAACCGGGGCGAGGTCTCGCGCATCATCGCCAAGCCCTTCCGCCTTGAAGCGATATTGACCACGCTCGAGGAGGCGATCTGCGCGCGCACCCGCCTCGAGGAGCTGTGCGTCGGCGCCCGCCGCGACGGATTCGAGCTGCAGCGCCGCCATCTGGAGGAATGCTTCAGCGGCGATCTGTTGCGGCTCGCGCTGCAACCGATCGTCGATGCCGATACGGGCGCGGTGCACGGCTACGAGGCCCTGCTGCGCAGCCGCCACGCGGTGCTCGACACGCCGATGCGGGTCATCGCCGCCGCGGAATCACACGAGATGCTCGGCCGGCTGGGCGACTGGGTGACATCGGCCGCCGCGCACTGGCTCGACGTGCTGCCTGCCGACATCAACCTGTTCATCAACGTCCACCCAAACGAGCTGTCCGACCTGGACGCTGTAAAACACCGGTTCAAGACCCTGCAGCCGTGGAGCGAGCGGATCGTTCTGGAGATCACCGAGCGCGGCAGCGTGTTGCAGCTCTCCGGCTGGCAGGAAGCGCTCGGATGGCTGTCGTCGGCCGGGTTCCGCATCGCGGTCGACGATCTGGGCTCAGGATACAACTCACTGTCGGTGCTGGCGGAGTTGCATCCTGCGTTCATGAAGGTCGACATGAGCATCGTGCATCACATGGACCGCGAGGAGCGCAAGCAACGCCTGGTCGACCTGCTGGCTCGGTTCGCCAGGGCCACCGCGAGCCGCCTGATACTCGAGGGCATCGAAACCGACGGCGAGGCCGATATCGCCCGGCGCCTCGACGTCGACCTGCTTCAGGGGTATCTGTTCGGCAGGCCTTCCTTTACCGTTTGACGCGCAGCGCGCGGCTCCGGCAGGGCCGGGATCAGCCGGGTCGGCCGGGTCGCAGCGCGAGCGCCTCGCGCAGCTCGCGCAGCTTCGGCGGCTTGGTGAGAACCCGATCGACGTGGGGCGGCACGTCCCCTTCGTCGACCAGCCTTCGGCCCCACCCCGTCAACAGCAGCACCAGGGTCTCGGGTGCCGCCGCCCGCACGGCCACCGCCACCTGGCGTCCGTCGATCTGCGGCATGCCGAGGTCCGTAATCACCACATCGAAGGGCTCACCGGCCGCCTGCGCGGCGCGGAAGGCCTCGATGCCCGCCTGTCCGCCATCGGCCGCCGTCACGTCATGGCCATCGATCGCCAAGGCCTCGCGCAGCGACTTGAGAACGATCGGATCGTCATCCACCAACAGGATGCGCTTCGCAGAGACGACCTGTATCGGCTGCACACCGGTGGCCACACCGCCGGAGATAGCCGCCATCGGGAAACTGAGCGTCACCCGGGTGCCGCAGCCCACCACGCTCGTCACTTCGATCTCGCCTCCGTGACGCTCCATCGCGCCGTACACCATCGCCAGTCCAAGGCCGGTGCCCCGCTCTCCCTTGGTCGTGAAAAACGGCTCCAGGCACCGGCTGCGGGTTTGCTCGTCCATGCCGACGCCGGTGTCGGCCACCGTCAATTGGATGAGCCGGCAAGCTGGCGAGTCCGACTGCTCCGGCTCGTGCAGCCGGGTCTCGAGCGACAACCGGCCCCCGCGGGGCATCGCGTCCACCGCATTGAACACCAGATTGACCACCGCGTCACGCAGCTCGGTCTCGATGCCGAAGACCGCGGGCAGACCCGGCGCCAGGCGCGTCTCGAGCTCGATCTGCAGCCCTCGCCGCTGCGGGATGTCGCTCCAGCGGGCGTGCGTGAGGTCGATCACCTGCTCCACCAGCCGGTTGAGGTCCACGGGCAGGAGCTGCTGCTGCGGCTCGCGTGCGCGGTAGAACTCTCGCATGCGCGCCACGGTCTGCCCGACCTGCTCGGTGGCGCGCTGGATGACTTCGAGGGATTTCCTGGCGCGCGCATCGATCCCCGGCTCCTCAAGCAGCAGGTCGGTGTAGAGCATGATCGGGGAGATCGCGTTGTTGATGTCGTGGGCGATGCCGCTCGCCATCGTCCCCAGCGCGAGCAGCCGCTCCTGCTGCAGCACCGCCTGCTGGGTCTGTCGCAGATCGTCATAGGCGCGCTGCAGCGCCTGATAGAGGTGCGCCTGATGAGCGGCGAGCGCCACGTGCTCGCTCAGTTGGCGCAGGAACTCGCATTCGCTGCTGCTGAAGCTCGCAGCCTGGCGCCGGGCGGCGAGCAACACCCCGAACACCCGGCTCTCGAAACGCAGCGGCGCCGCCACCAGCGACCCGAGTCCCCCTCGCGAGAGGCGCTCTGGAAACGGGAAGCGGATGGCGCCCAGGTCCGGCTCGTAGACAAGCTGGCCGCTCACACAGCGCGACAATCCGTTCTGATCGATGTCGATCCGCGCGTGCTCGCTCATCGCCAGCTCGTTGGCCAGGGAAAAGCTTCGCACCCCGACCCGGGCGACGGTCAAGCGCGGACCGTCCGGCTCGTACAGGCAGATCGAGCAGAACTCGAGCTTCAGATGCTCCTCGAGGGTGCGGATGACGACCTGGAAGATGCTGTCGACATCCTGGCGCTCGCCCATGGCGCGCGTGATGTTGCCAAGCAGGCTCAGTCGCGCGAGCTGCGACTCGAGCTTCAACCGGCCCTGTTTGCGCTCGGTCACGTCGCTCGCCGCGCCGAACCACTCGAGGATGCCGCCCTTGCCGTCCTTCAGAGGGACGGCGCGCGAGGAAATCCAGCCGAGCGTGCCGTCCGCCCGGCGCACGCGATGCTCGAGCTGAAACATGCTCTGGGTACGGATCGCCTCCTCGATCGCGGCCAGCACACGGGGCTGCTCCTCCGGAGGGATGTACTTGTCGAGCCAGGTCTGGCTCGGGTCGGTCTGATCGGCGATGAAGTCACGGCCCGCGAGGTGGCGCATCTCGGTCCAGTCGGGGCTCATCTGGTACACGACTTCCGAGGTGGCATTGACGAATGCGCGGAAGCGACGCTCGCTGACGGCAAGAGAGGCGTTCACGCGCTCGAGCTCGGCTGCGCGCTCCGAGACGCGTGTCTCGAGCTCGCTGTTCAGCGCGCGCAACGCCTGCTCGGCACGCCTGCGTCCCGCCAAATCCCGGCGGACCGCGAACAGCGCCAACGCGGCAGCGGCGAAGGCGATGCCCCCTCCAGCCGCCAGTGTGATCCGCGTCCATGCCGTCACCGACCGGGTCCGTCGGTCGCGCGCAGCGAGCAGCCCGCGCTCGCTCGCCCGCATCTGCCCGATCAGCCGGCCGATCGCCGCCTCGGTGTGCCGGTTCGCTTCGACGAGGATCTCCTCCCGCCGTGCGTTCGCGAACCCTCGGGTCCGGCGCAGATCGATCAGCCGGTTGCGCTCGCCCATGCGCCGCTCGATGAGCGGCTCGAGCGCCGCAAGCCGGCGCTGTTCGAGAGCGTTGTCGGCCGTGAGATCCTTCAGACGGCCGAAGGCCCGCGTCACGCGCCGAGTGGCGATGCGATACGATCCCAGGGCCGCCTCATTGCCTGTGATGAGATAGGCGCGCTCGGCCGATTCGGCATCGGTGACGGCGGCGGCGAGCGCCTGAAGCTCATCGATCACCGCCTCGGTGTGGGTGGCCCAGCGGGCATCTTCGGTGAGCCGCCGCAGACTGAGGAACGACACCACCGAGATCAGCACCACGCAGGCCAGCGCGAATGCAAAGCCTGCCTGGGTCTTGCGCTCCGTTGACCTCTCCATGCCCGCCTCCTACATTTGACCTGCCCTCGGACGCTTGGATTTGATTCTTATCGGCCCTATCGCAATACGATACGCGTAAGACGTCGCCCACGCCAGAGGCCGCCCCCGGTGCAAAAGGGCTCCCCGAGTCGGCAAGAGCACCGCTCTACGGGATGCCGAAATCGGGAGAAGCTGCTACTCCCGAGCGCCCCGCAGGCGCAGACCCGCGCTGTCCGGAGCGGCTAGGCGGCGTGAAGAGCTGCCCTCGACTTCCCCGAAATGACGATGCTCGTTCCAGGCGCGGCTCGCCTCTTCGATTTCCCCGGGGTGGCGCGCCACGAAGTTCCACCACAGCAGGATCTGCTCGCCGAAGGGCTCGCCGCCGATCAGCATCAAACGACTCGCCTCGCGGCACTCGAGGCGCAGATGCCGCCGCCCGGTGCCGAGATACACCAGGGTGTCGGGCCCGAGCGCCTCGCACTCCACGTGCACCTCGCCGTTCAGCACCAGGACGGCGTGCTCGAAGTGCGGCTCGAGCGGCAGGTCCATGTGGGCGGCGCCGCCGGCCGCGAGATCGAGGCCGACGAGGGGCGAGTGAACCTCGGCCGGCGCGCGCCGGCCGAGGTGGGAACCGGCGAGCACGGTCACACGGAACCCGCCATCGCTCATCACCGGCAGGTCCGGATAGTGTTGGAACGCGGGCGCCCGGCGGCGCTGCGCCTCGGGCAACGCGATCCACAGCTGCACCGCGTGCAGCCTGCCACGCTCCTGCGACGCGGTGTCTTCGGAATGGGCGATACCGTCTCCGGCGGTCATCAGATTGACCTGGCCCGGACGGATCGGCTGCGTGCAGCCCAGGCTGTCACGATGCGTGATCTCCCCTTCGATCATCCAGGTGAAGGTCTGCAGGCCGATGTGCGGATGCGGTCCCACGTGCAGGCCGTGCCCGGCCGAATGCTCGATCGGGCCGATGTGATCGAGGAAACACCAGGCGCCGACCATGCGGCGCCCGTGGCTGGGCAGGGCCCGATGGATCGGCAGTTCGCCGACTTCGGCGGCGCGCGTATCGAGGCGCTCCAGCACGGGTCGGCCGGGACAAGGCGTATCGCGGGATTCCGACAGCGCGGCCTGACATTCGGTGTTGCTCATGAATTCATCTCCGTGTGGCGTACGGCATGACGCCGATCCTCGCGATGACGGTGGAGCCCGGACATGGAGTCTCCCAGGCGGCGGGTGCGGCGCCAAGCATAGCAGCCGCGCGCCGGGGACGGCGCCACACGGTGATCGAGCGCACCGGCACCCCGGCCATCGGGATGCGCACACATGAATTTCCGGCTGCGCACTTCCCGGGCCGGCTTGCGCCGCGGTATGCCACCGGCTACCTTCTCCGACATGTCCCGCGTGATCTGTTTCGGGGAGTTATTGATCCGCCTGTCCTCGCCGGGACACACCCTCCTCACGCAGGCGCCGGCGCTGCAGCTGCACGTAGGCGGCGCTGAAGCCAACGTCGCCGTCGCGCTCGCGTGCCTGGGCCACCCGGCACGGATGGTGAGCGCCGTTCCCGACAATCCTCTCGGCCGGCGTGCCGTCGAGTTCCTCAGGGCTCACGGCGTCGACTGCGATGCGGTCCAGGTCCGCCCGGGCCGCATGGGGCTGTACCTGCATTCCCCGGGCGCAGGCCTGCGGCCGGCGCAGATCCTCTACGACCGTGCCGGATCGGCTTTTGCGACCGCTCCGCCCGACAGCTTCGACTGGGACCGCGCGCTCGAGGGCGCCCGCAGACTGCACATCTCGGGGGTCACGGCGGCCGTCGCGGCGGGCCCGGCGCAGGCGGCTCTCCACGCGGCGCGCGCCGCGCAAGCCCGGGGTGTTGCGCTCTCCTTCGATTGCAACTTCCGCGCGAGCCTCTGGGCTTCCCGCGGCGTGGAGCCACGCTCGGTCCTCACACCACTGATCGAGCCTGCGGATGTGCTGTTCGGCAACCATCGCGATGCTTCCCTGCTGCTCGGTCGCGCGTTTCCCGGCGAGAATCCGCAGGAGCGCCGCGAAGCGGCGCTCGCGCTGTTCGCCGCCTTTCCGGGCCTGCGGCTCATCGCCTCGACGCTGCGCCGGGTTGACAGCGCGGACTGTCACAGGATCGCCGCCCGTATCGACACGCGGGACGGGGAGTTCGAGACGGCGCAGACCCCCCTGAGCGGCATCGTGGAGCGGATCGGCGCGGGAGACGCTTTTGCCGCCGGCGTGCTGCATGCGCTCGCCGCGGATGCCGATCTCCGGCACATCGCCGAGACCGGGCTCGCGCTCGCGTGCCTGAAGCATTTTCTGCCCGGGGATGCGAGCACCTTGACCGAAGCGGAGCTGCGCTCGGCCTGCGCGGGCGGACTCGACGTGCGCCGCTGACCGCCCGCCGGCAACGGGATGAGTCAGCGCTTGAGCGCGCGCGCCAGCGCCTCGGCCATCACTCCGTTGCTCTGCGGCTCCGGCTCCCGGCGTCTCGGCGCTCTCGGGTCGTGGCGGGCCGGTGAACGGCCTCCCTCCCGCTGCGCCTCGCGTTGACGACCGGCATCGGACCGCGCGCCCGGCGGCGCCTCGAGCTTCATGGTGAGCGCGATGCGCCGGCGTTGCAGGTCGATCTCGATCACTTTCACCTTCACGACATCGCCCGCCTTGACCAGCTCTCGCGGGTCCTTGACGAAACGGTGCGACATCATGGAGATGTGCACCAGCCCATCCTGGTGCACGCCGATGTCGACGAACGCGCCGAAGTTGGTGACGTTCGTGACGACCCCCTCGAGCAGCATGCCCGGGGTCAGGTCCTTGAGGTCCTCGACGCCTTCGTGAAACACGGCGGTCTTGAACTCCGGACGTGGATCGCGCCCGGGCTTCTCGAGCTCGCGCAGGATGTCGCGTATGGTCGGCAGGCCGAAGCGCTCGTCCGTATACCGGCTCGGGTCGATCTGCGCCAGTGCACCCGTGTTGCCCATCACCTGCGCGAGCGGCTTGCCGATGTCCGCGAGCATGCGCTCCACGACCGCATAGGCCTCCGGATGCACCGCCGAGCGGTCAAGCGGATTGTCTCCGGCGATGCGCAGAAATCCCGCCGCCTGCTCGAAGGTCTTGGCTCCGAGCCGCGGCACGTTGCGCAGCCCTTCCCGGCTCGGGAAGGCGCCGTTCTCGTCGCGGTAGCGCACGATCGCCTCGGCGAGGGAGGCCGAGAGCCCCGAGATGCGCGCAAGCAGAGCCGGGGAAGCGGTGTTGACATCGACTCCCACGGCATTGACGCAATCCTCCACCACCGCATCGAGCGAGCGAGCGAGCTTCGTCTGGCTGACGTCGTGCTGGTACTGCCCGACGCCGATCGACTTCGGATCGATCTTGACGAGCTCGGCGAGCGGATCCTGCAGCCGGCGGGCGATGGATACCGCCCCCCGCAGGCTCACGTCGAGCCCGGGCAGCTCGCTCGAGGCGAGCTCGGAGGCCGAATACACCGAAGCGCCCGCCTCGGACACCACGATCTTGGTGAGCCCGAGCTCCGGATGTCGCTTGATCAGGTCCGCGGCCAGTTTGTCGGTCTCCCGCGAGGCGGTTCCGTTGCCGATGCTGATGAGGTCCACCGAGTGTCTCTTGGCCAACACCACCAGCGCGTGCAGCGCCCCGTCCCAGTCGTTGCGCGGAACATGCGGGTAGATCGTCGCCGTGTCCAGCACCTTGCCGGTGCGGTCGACCACGGCCACCTTGACGCCCGTGCGCAGTCCGGGATCGAGTCCCATGGTGGCCCGAGGGCCCGCGGGAGCGGCGAGCAGCAGGTCATGCAGATTGCGCGCGAACACGCCGATCGCCTCCTCTTCCGCGCGGGAGCGCAGCTCTGCGAACAGCTCGCCCTCGAGCTGCCAGGCGAGTTTCACCTGCCAGGCCCAGCGCACGGTCTGCGACAGCCAGGCATCGGCGGGACGTCCCTGGCTCGACACCTGGAAGCGCACGGCGATCTTGCGCTCGCAAGCGCTCGCAGCGTCGGCGCAGGCGGGTCTGGCCTGAGCCTCGGGCGCCTCCAGCTCCTCGGGCAGCTTCAGGGCGAGCTGCAGCATCTCCTCCTTGCGCCCACGGAAAAGCGCCAGGGCGCGGTGCGAGGGAATCGCCTTGATCGGCTCGCGATAGTCGAAGTAATCACGGAATTTCCCGCCGGCCTCATCCTTGCCCGCCTCCACTTTGGAGACGACCCAGGCGCTCTCACGCAGATGCTCCCTCAGCTCCCCGACCAGCGCCGCATCCTCGGCGAACTGCTCCATGAGCACCTGCCGGGCGCCGTCGAGCGCCGCTTTCTCATCCGGTACTCCCGGGTTCTCTCCCTGCTCCGTCGCGAACGGCGCCTTGAGGTACTTCGCTGCCTCGGCCTGCGGATCCAGACGCGGGTCCGCCAGCAGCGCCGCGGCGAGCACATCGAGGCCCGCCTCGCGGGCGATCTGCGCCTTGGTGCGGCGCTTGGGCTTGTAGGGCAGGTAGAGATCCTCGAGCCGCTGCTTGGTGTCGGCGGTCTCGATGCTCTGCCTGAGCTCCGGTGTCAGTTTTCCCTGCTCCTCGATGCTCTTCACGATCGCGGCGCGGCGCTCCTGCAGCTCGCGCAGGTACCCGAGGCGCTCCTGCAGCGTGCGCAGCTGCGCATCGTCGAGCCCACCGGTGGCTTCCTTGCGGTAGCGCGCGATGAACGGCACGGTGGCCCCACCATCGAGAAGAGCGACGGCGGCGATGACCTGCTGCGGCGTGGCGGCGAGCTCAGCCGCGATACGGGATTCGATTGAGAGCATCGGGAACCGGGAGAGACGAAAGGGAGCGGCACTATGCGCAAACGGCCGGTGGACAACAAGACTTGCGCAATGACCGCCGGATGGCCTATGGCGCTTGGACGGATGGCGGGTGCGTCCGGGTTCTAGTAGGCTGCACCCAAGATGGAGACGCGCCGGACGAATGTGACTCCATTCGAGGATTCCGGCCGGGGCGACCCCCTGGCGCTGGCGCTGCGTGCCATCGCCACGCCGCGCCGCTATATCCGCCCCTGGTATCTCGCATATCTGCTGCTCGGGATGGTCACCTCGGGCCTGCTGCCGGTCCTGCTGCCCCTGGCGGTCGAGGGTCTCTCCCACAGCCTCGCCACCGTGGCCTACGTCATGGGGGCATACAATTTCGGCCTGTTGACCTCCCCGCTGTGGGGCTTGCTGGCCGAGCGCGCCAAGGCGTACCGCAAACTGTTCCTCGGAGGCTTTCTGCTCACGGCCGCCGGCACGCTCGGCATGCTTGCGCTGAGAGGTCTTCCATCCTGGCTGGTTGCGGCCTTCGCACTCGGTGCAGGCTCGGGAGGCGCGGCAACGCTGGCGACGCTTTTCGTCGTCGATTTCGCGCCCCGGACCGAATGGGAGCCGCGCATCGGCTGGCTGCAGACCTTCAATGCCGCCGGCCAGGTTGCGGGGCTGATGCTGGCCGCGGCGTTCACGGGCGGGGATTTCGCGCCCGCACTGTGGGTCTGCGTCACTTTCCTGCTGTTGGCCATGGCGGTGGGAGGCATCGGCCTGCCGAGCTCGCCCCGCGCTGCGACCGGCGCCACCGAGCACCCGCACCTGCATCTCAATGTTCGGGCGCTTGCCCTGTTTCCGAAGCTGATCCTGCCTTCCGGCATCGACCTGCATGTCTACCATCTGAATCTGCACGGGCTGCGCAGTCTCCCGCAGACGCTCGGCACCCCGTTCGGACGGTTCCTGCTTTCGTGGTTCGTGTTCGCCTTCGCCGTCGCGGCGTTTTTTTCCTATTTCCCCCTCATGCTGGCGGAAGGCTATGGCGTCCCCGCCCACGCAAGTGCGATGATCTACGCCGTGACCGCGGCCCTGGGCATCGGGCTGTACGTCCTCACCAGTCAACTGACGGCCCGGTACGGTCCCGCCCGCGTCTATCGCGCCGGACTGGTGTTGCGCATCGCCGGCTTCAGTCTGCTGCTCGCGCCGTTTCTGATTGCAATGGGCGCTCGGTCGCTGCTCGGGATGGCGGGCTTCGCACTGATCGTCATCGCCTGGCCCCTGTTGAGTGTCTCCGGAACCGACCTGGGCGCGAGCCTGACGACGTTCAGCGAGGGCGCGGCCGTTGGGCTGCTGAACGCCGCCCTGGCGCTTGCCACGGCCCTCGGAATCGTCGTCAGCGGCCCGCTGGTCGCCCGCTGGGGCTACCAGACCATTCCCGCGACCGCGATAGCGGGACTCGCCGTCTCGCTCTGGCTCGGGATGGACACGCGCAACCGCGGCACACCCGAGACGGGCCGCCCCGGCCGGCCGGCCGCCGAGGTCCCGGCAGGAGAGGGTGGGAAGAGCGGACTGCGGCTGGTCAGGGGATAACTCGAACATGACTCGAACCGAATTCGCCATTCTCGGACCCGGAGCGCTCGGCTCCATCCTCGCGGCGCATCTCGCGGCGGCCGGACACTCCGTGGTCGTGCTGGCGCGCGGAGAGCGCGCAAGAAACATCAAGGAGCAGGGGCTGCGCATCAGGGGTCTTGCACGGATCTCGACCCACGTAGGGGTGATCACGGAGCCATCGGAGCTGCGGGCGGCCGAGGTTTTGATCGTGGCCACGAAGACACCCGGCACGGAGGCCGCGCTCGAGCGCCTGCGGCATGTCGAGGTGGCCGTGGCGTTCTCCGTCCAGAACGGGGTGTTGAAAGACGAACTGCTGGCACGGACATTCGGCGCGGACCGCGTGCTCGGCGCGCTCGCGGACACGAGTGGAGAGCTGCTTCCCTCCGGTGAGGTGCTGTTCACGCGCAACGTGAGCTTGCCGCTTGGCGAGCTCACGGGCAGCGCCGGCCGCGCGGCACGGATCGCGGCAATGATCGACGCCGCGGGCGTCAGGTCCTGCGCCGTGGCCGACATCGTGGCGAGGGAGTGGAGCAAGTTCACCGCCTGGGTGTCGCTCATGAGCCTGGCGGTCGTGACGAGATCCGCCACCTGGCGCTACCTGAGCGACCCGGATTGCGCGCTCGTACTCGTGCGGATTACCCGTGAGGTCGCCCGGCTCGCCGAGGCGCAGGGGGTGACGCTGAGAGAGGAAGGGATTCTGTTCCCCCTGCACACCGTCCTCCATGCCCCGGAGGCGCAGGCCGTACAGGCGGTCCAGGCAACCGGAGAAAGGCTGCGCCTGGACGCCCCCGACCATCGCATGTCGTCCCTTCAGGACCTCGAAGCGGGCCGCCCGCTCGAAGTCGACGAGACTCTGGGCCATGCGGCGCGCAAGGCGTCGGAGCTGCGTCTTTCTCTGCCGCTGCTCGAGGCCGCGCATCGCCTGGTCGCGGGGATCGACCGGCTGCGCGCCGCAGGGCGCGCTTGATGCGGCGTCTCAGGCCGCGGTCGTATACCGAAATGCGGCCGTTCAACCCGCCTGCCGGGAGAGCTTCCGGTTCAACGTGCGATACAGGCTCCGCGGGCCGTCGAGGTCAATGTAGCATCCCTGCAGGTGCCGTCGGCCTTCGTTCGGGTCGTAGGCGGTGCGGCCATGCAGGACGCGGCTGTTGTGAAACATCATGAGCTCGCCCGCCTTGAGCGGGAATCGCAGCTCGAAGCGTGGATCGGCGAACAACTCGCTCAACCGCCGGCGCGCCCGGTGAAAGCGCCGCGTAGCGCCCGCATCGAGCAGCGGCAGATCGTCGAGTCTCGGACTGTAGTGCACGCCGGTCATCCGGCCGGTCTTGTCCCGGTCCACGATCGGGCGGCGCTCGATGAGCTCCTCGTCCGCGTCGATGAAGCGGAACCGGACGGGCGTGCAAGCGAGCAGCTCGAACCCCTCCGGGTCCTCCTCCCGCATCGCCCCGGCCACGCACAGGCTGTCGACCAGCGTCGACCATCCGCCGCAGGTCTCGTTGACCAGGCAGTGCAGCAGCTGGATGCCGGGCACCGGCTCGCGGTATGGATTGTCCGTATGCGCGCCCAAGCGTACCGGTCGATACGCCAGATCGTTCGAGTTCGGCCGCGAGTAGACCTCGAAATACCGGCCGAAATTCGTTTCGCGCACACGCCCGAACCGCCGTGCGACCGTGAGAATGCACTCGGGGTCGGTGGGCAGGTCGTGGATGATGAGGAGCCCGTAGGTGAGGAACGTCGTGAGCGCCTTCAGGCGTGCCCCGTCGCGATCGAGATCGCGGCCGTCCACGCGCACGGCCTCGAGCGGCAGGTCGGCGCGCCATGGAATCGCTTGCGGAAGTCCGTCCTCGAGGTCGAGCTCCTCGGCCAGGCGGCTCAGGTCATATTCGCCGCAATATCCGTCGCTGAAGGACAGCCGCGCGCGATCGCCACCCACGTCCCGCGCGTCGATCAAGGCGAGATCCTCGGGCAGCCGATGCGGGTCGAACAGGCGCTGCTGCGTATGCGGGTCGAGATGCTCCGCGTCCTGACATCGCTCGCGCAGCCACAGGGCCTGCAGCTCGAGCAGGCCCTGCCTCGTTCGGGCAAACACCCGTGCAGGATTGGTTTCGAGCTTGAATTGCACTGCATTGCGAGGCGACATCCCGGCGCCTCGCAATGCGGTCCAGCTGTCGCCGTCCAGGGCCGTTGCAGACGGTTTTGTCATCACCCACCCCCCGGCGCCCGATGTCGAGGCCAAATTTCCCGCATGTGCATCACGCGAGGCCCGTAGGTCAGTCCGTCGAGCCGGTCCGCCCGGCGCCGTCCCGCTCGGCCCGCAGGATCTGCTCGGGCGGCAGGATGTTCGCCTCGGCCAGACGCTCCGCGCGCTCGGCCTCCCCGGCGCAGATGCTGTCGACGAGCTCGCGATGCGAGTCGCAGATCTCCTGCGCGTTCACCTGACGGTTCGAGAGCGCGATGTAGACCCTGAACTGATTCGCGACGCGCAGATAGTGCTGCAGCAGCCGCTCGTGACCGGAGAGGCGGATGATGAGCACATGCAGCGAGCGGTCCAGCTGGTCCGCCCTGTCGTGATCCTGCGACCGGGCCGCTTCGCACAACGCGTCGAAAGCGGCCCGAAGCTCACGAATGCCCGCCGCGTCGATCCGGCTTGCAGCCAGGCGACTACCCAGCCGCTCGAGCGCGCCGCGCAGGGTGTAAAGCTCCCACAGATCGTGCTCGCTGAAGTCGATGACCTGGTACCCGGTGTAGGGCACGTGACAGACCAGCCCCTCCTCGACCAGACGGCGCAGCGCGGCGCGGATCGTGCCGCGCGAGAGCCCGTGCCGATCGGCGAGCGCGGTTTCGATCAGCCGCTCACCGGCGGCCAGCTCGCCGCGAACGATCCGCCTGCGCAGCAGATCGGCCGCCCGGGTCTCCAGGCTGCGCCTGTCGATCGACTCGCTGGAGGCATCCGTCATGTCAATCCCGGCGCGCGCAGCCCGACTCCGCACCCGTGCTGCAACGTGCGGATCATGCTCGGCGACAGCGCGCGCACGTCCTCGCGCGAGCGCGTGTCCGCGAGTTTTGAGCCCAGGTTCCCGAGCGAGATGAGTCCTGCGATCATGAACGCCCCTCTGGATGGCGCGCCGGGAGTGCGGATCAGATTCGGTGTTGGAGAGCGGTCTGCGCGCCGATGACGGCGGGGTCGAAGGCCGGACGCGACAGAATGCGCCGCACGAGCGGCGCGAAGTGCTCGAGGGACCGCGTCGGGTAATCCGGATCGAAAGCCGCCTGGTCCCATCGCTCGCAGAACCGGACACAACTGTCGTAACAGGGGTGGTCACGGTAGGCCGCCCGCAGCTCCGGGTCTTCGCCGAGAAAATGTCCGTAATAGATCTTCTGGAAGAGGCCGTGATGCTCCACCACCCAGGTCACTTCGGCCCTCACATAGGGGCGAATGATCTCGGCGGCGTAGCGGGAATGATTCTCCGGGGCGAGCTGGTCGCCCAGGTCGTGCAGCAGCGCCCCGAACACCATCTCCTCGTCAGCGTCATCCGCCTCGGCCCGCGTCGCGGCCTGCAAAGAGTGCTCCAGGCGCGTGACCTGATAGCCGCCCAGACCGTCATCGAGCCCCTGCAGCGCGGCGAAGATGCGCTCAGGCAGCTGCTCGACATAGCCTCGCTCGAGCCGGCTCAGGAAGGCGTATTCGGCCTTCGTCCCATCCTTCATCTGTCGGAAACGGACGGCACGCATGACGGCTCCCGTGTTTTGGGCATTCCAGCAGGCCAATTGCTGATTGTCAACAATCTGCGATGCGAAGGTCGATCGATGCCGTCAGCCTCTTCGCAGGGCGGACCCGACACGCTTCGACCTGCGAAGCGGCCGTTAACCGGACTGCAACATGCTCAATTTAAAGTATCCCATTGAATCAGCTCAGGTTAATCGGACGCAGGACCGAATCCGCCTGACCGTGGCCAAAGCAAGCTCTGCGGACGGTGCTCAAGATTCATTCCCTCACTCGCCATGTGCCTCGCGCCCTGTTCGCGGTGAGTTCGCTCGGCCTCGGGCACGCGACTCGCTCGCTCGTGGTCATTCGCGAATACCTGAGGCGCGGCTACTCCGTCACTGTCATTTCCGCTGGCAACGCGCTGGCGTTCCTGCGCCTGGAGCTCGAGGGAGAATCCGCCGTGCAGCTCAGGGACATGCCCGATTATCCCCCGCTCGAGCGCGGCAGCGGCTGGCGCCTGTACTGCTATCTGGCGATAGACCTGCTCAAGACCTGGCGGCTGATCGCGCGCGAGCATCGAGAAGTGCGCGCGATGGCGGCGGACTATGACTTCATCTTCAGTGACGGCCGCTACGGCTTCCACAGCCCCTGGACACCGTCGTTCATTCTCTCGCACCAGATCGCCTTCCTGCCGCCCAAGGGGCTGCGCGAGGCCTCCTGGCTGACCGAGCACGTCAATTTAGCCGCCCTGCGCAAATTCGACTGTCTGCTCATTCCGGACTATCCGTACCCCAATGCCAATCTGGCCGGCAACCTGGCCCATTCGCACAATCTGCACCGTTGTCCGCACTGCCACGTCGGCATTCTCTCCTCCTATCCTCACCTCGGCCTGCCGCAAGACATCGACTACCTTTTCATCATCAGCGGCTACCTGCTGGAGCACAAGGACTCGTTCGTGCGCCAGCTGCTCGGGCAGGCCACCGAATTGCCCGGGCGCAAGGCGTTCATTCTCGGCGACGCGGACGCGGACGCGGCCCTGTACGACACTTTTCGGCGCGACGATCTCGAAATTCATGCCGTCGCAAGCGGCGCGCTGCGCCAGGAGCTGTTCGAGCGAGCGCGCTGCGTCGTGTCCCGCGCCGGCTATACCACGATCATGGACCTCGTGGAGCACGGCAAGCGCGCGTTGCTCGTTCCTACACCCAACCAGACCGAACAGGAGTATCTCGCCTATCACCTGGGCAGTCTCGGGCACTTCGTCAGTCGCGAACAAAGCGACCGGGATCTGTTGCCGGCGCTGCGCGACTGCGCGCGCACGCGTGCGTTCGAGCCGCCCTGGCGCACGGCGGAATCCGTACGCCGCCTGACGGAAAGGATCGAGCCGCACCTGCACAAGAATTTCATCAGCGTGATCGTCCCGGCCCACAACGAAGAGAAGGAGCTCGCGCCGACGCTGCGCGCCGTGCTCGATCAGAGATATCCGGCCGATCGGATGGAAATCATCGTGGTCGAGAACGGCTCGAGCGATGCGACCGCCGAGATCGCCCGGCGCATCGCCAGCGATCCGGCCGCGGCCGGGAGGCTGCACGTCCTGCACAGCGAGCGCGGGGTCTCACGCGCCAAGAACGCCGGCTTGAGAGCGGTCTCGCCGGATTCCGACTGGGTCGTCCTCTGCGATGCCGATACCCGCCTCGGCCCGCACTTTCTGCATCACCTCAACACCTGGCTCAACCGGCACGGCCAGGACGGCTTGAGCATCGGCACCACCGCCGTCCGTCCCCATCCCGGGAACCGCCTGTACGCACGCGCCTGGTTCGTACTCTACGATTGGATCCATCGGCTGACCCGAAGCTCATACTCCATCCAGATCGCGCGCACACCCATCGCCCGTGGCATCGGCTTTCGCGAGCAGCTGCAATTCGCGGAAGACCTTGAATTCATACATGAGTGCCGCCGCTATGGGCGCTTTTTCTTCCTGCCCACCGACCAGGTCGGCACCTCGACGCGGCGGTTCGAGGCGCGCGGCTACCTGCGCCAGGGCCTGCGCTGGCTCATCGAGGCAGCGCTGCCGCTGCGCTACAAGCTGCACCGCACATACGATGTCATCCGCTGATTACGACTCCGTTCGGCGGCTGCTCGCCTTCCTGGGCGCGCACCGCCAATGGGCCTATCTGGTGCTCTTTCTCGGTGCGTACTTCGAGACGGTGGTGCCCTTCTCCCTGTTCGTACTGGGCGAAGTTTTCTTTCTGAGCGGCGCGCTGCTCGCCGGCATGGGCACCTTGGACCTATGGGCTGTCGCGGCGGCGCTCTTTGGCGGCGGCATCCTCGGCGACAATTCCAGCTACTGGATGGGGCGCCACTGCGGTGCCGGACTGTTCGAGCGCCTGGCGCACTGGCCGGTGATCGGGCCCCTGGTGCACCCTGAAAGCTATCAAAAGGGCGTCGAGTTCTTCCGCAGGCGAGGCGCCATGGCGGTCTTCACCGCCCGGCTGAGCGGTCCGCTCTCGTGGGTCACGCCGGCTCTGGCGGGCATGTTCCGCCTGAACTATCTCACCTTCTTACGCTTCAACACGCCCGCCGTCATCATCGGCATCAGCGAGTTCGTGCTCACGGGCTATTTCTTCGGCAGCCACCTCAGCGCCATTGGCGCCTGGCTCGATGATTGCGCTCCGGCCGCCGCACTCGCCGTCGCGGGCCTGATCGCCTTTGGCCTTCTCGTGCGACTGCGGCGCGGCAGGCCGCAGCGCACCCGAACCTGAGCGCGGCTCCCGTCAGCGCGCCTCGAGCAGCCTGCTGTGAGAGCCGGTCGCCTCAGCCTGCGCGTGCTCATCCTCCTCCCGCTGCCAATCGCGCAGAAATGCCGCGAATTTGGGCGCCGGCGGACCATCGCGGTGCGCAATGTACCGGCTTCAGGCGCGCTCACGAGGCGCCCAGGCGGATGGCCGACAGATAACTTGCCAGCATCTTCGGGTCCTCGATTGAGCCGTGGTGGTGGATCTGACGCCAGCAGTCGCCGATGCGCCGAAAGATCCGGGTCGTGCGTATCGCAAGATCGAGCCTCTCGTCGCCGCGACCGAGATGGCCGCGTTCCCGGCCGACCACCCAGTACACGTCCGCCGCACTGTGCTCGGTATAGTCCCAGAATTCAAAGAAATAGGTCCAGCGAGTCTGGAACAGGCGCTCGTAGACCGCGCGGATCTCGGGCCACCCCCGCTTGATGCCTCCGAGGGGGTTATCCATCGCCGCCTCCTCGGAATCCTCCCAAGTCCGCGCCATCAGGGCGAGATCGCGGCAATTGAGCGCGCAATAGAACTGCACGAGCCCGTGACGGGGCTGAGTCGGATCTGCGATCTGTTCGCGGCCGGTCACCGGCTCTTGAACGGGTGCAATACGGTTTGACATGAGTCCTCCTTCGCCGAAGTCATCCCGATCAGTGCAGACGGGCAGCTCCTCGGAACTCAGCGTAGCGATTCCCGGGGAAAGCCTGTAGTGGCATACTTGCCTTGTATAAGGTCGTTCCTGCCAAATGTGGAGGCCCCTCTGCGAATCGCGGTGCTGCTGAGCGATGAGTCTTCTCTTCCCGCGGCCCTGCTGTTCCGGGCTGTCTTCGAGCGTGCGAATCGGATGCTCTCCGGTCACCGCTACCGCATGGAGCTCGTGAGCGCGGCGACCCTGCGCCCCAGGGCAAAGGATGTCCGGGTGATTACCCGCCGGATGCGCGGCCGGTACGACTATCTGGTTGTGACGCCGTACGATGGAATCGACGAGCACTGGCGGCCCGATCCGCGCGATGTCGCCCTGGTCAGACGCCAGCATGCGCACGGCGACATCCTCGCCTCCGCTTGCCTCGGCGCCCTGACGCTGGCGGAGGCGGGCGTGCTCGACGGCCGGGAAGCCACGACGCACTGGAGCTGGGACAGGGAGGTCCGCGCCCGCTACCCGCAGGTCGCCTGGAACACGCGCCGGATCCTCTGTGATCAGCGAGCGGTGATCACCGCCGGGGGGTATCTCGCAGCCGTGGACCTCGGGTTACACATCGTTGCGGCGACGAGCTCCCCGCAGACCGCCCGCAGCCTCGGACAGATGATGCTGGCGGACAGCGCACGCCAGCACCAGTCGCTTTACGCTCTCAGGCTCGCCGCCGCCCCGCTCGGGCGCGGCGCTCTGCCCGACATCGAGGAGTGGCTCGAGCGCCGGCTGAGGTCGGCGCCTACCTCGACGGACATGGCACGCCACTGCAACATGAGCCTGCGCTCCTTCCACCGCAGGTTCCGCGAAGCCTACGGCATCACGCCGCGCAAGTTCCTTCAATTGAAGCGGATCGAGGTCGTCCGCAGACAACTTGCCGCAGGCGCTCGAAGCATCGAGCAGATCCTGCAGGATGTCGGGGTGGGCGATGCGACCTCATTTCGCCGCATCTTCCATCGAGAGCTCGGGCTGTCACCCGCGGAATATCGCCGGCAGTGCCGGACCGCGGCGGCCGCGGCGCACCCCTGGGTGCGCGACACGCACAGGACCGACAGGTAAGATGAGCACAGGCGATCCCTGCGCCTACCCGGGCGGCAGAGTCTGCACAGCAAACGAACAGATCCCCCATCACGAGCCTGGCCGTGGCCGCCGCCTGTGGCCCCGCGGCCGAACGCCGTCGTGAGCACTTCCAGGTACGTATGAGCGACAAGCTGAAAGCCAACTCACTCTCGTTCTTCGAATCGATCATCATGGGCGTGGCCGGCAGCGCGCCCGGCTTCTCGATCGCGGTCGCGATCTCGGGCCTGTTGGCGACTGCCGGCTTCTTCTCGCCGAACGCCGTGCTGGTTTTCGCGCTGCCGATGCTCGGTGTCGCGCTCGCCTACAAGGGTCTCAACCGGAAGTTCCCGAACGCCGGCGCCGCCTACGAGTGGACCAAGGTCGGCTTCGGCAAGCTTCCCGGTTACTTCTCCGGCTGGGCGCTCCTGGTCGCATCGATGGTCTTCATGGTCACCGGCAGCGTGCCTCTCGGGACCGCGACGATCGATCTGGTCGATCCTTTTTTGGCGAGCCACGTGCTGCTCACGACCGGCATCGGAGCGATCTGGTTCGTCGGCATCGGGCTCGTGCTGATCTCCGGAATCGAAATCACCAGCAGAGTGCAGGTCGTCATGAGCGCGGTCGAGCTGCTGATCCTGTTCGCGATCTGCCTTGCCGCCTTCGTGCGCACGGCGACCGGGCACGCGGTCAATCCGTTCTCCTGGAGCTGGTTCGGTTTTCAATACTCGCGCGCGAGCTTCGCATCCTCCGCACTGATCGTCGTGTTCCTTTATTGGGGGTGGGACGTCACCGCGAATCTTTCCGAGGAGACCCGCAACGACCGCCCGAACGCCGCCGGCAACGGCGGCTTCCTGAGCGTGCTCGTGACGATCGCAGCGTTCGCCGCGTTCACGGCGGCGACGCTGATGTTGTTCTCGCTTCACGACGCCTCGGGCTTTTCCGACAATCTGATCTATGACGTCGCCATCGCGGCGGGCCTGGGCAGGATGGGCGGCTACGCCGCTGCGCTTGCGCTGATCCTCTCCAGCATAGCCACGCTGGAGACGACGATGTTGCAGTTCTCACGAACGCTGTTTGCAATGGGGCGCGACCGGGCCTTGCCCGGCTACTTTGGGAAGGTACACGCACGCACCGTCACGCCAGTGCGCACGATGTACCTGCTGCTCGCGGTCGGCCTCGCGGCGATTTTCGCCTCGAGCTTCCTGCCGTCGATCGACTCGATCCTCGCCGATTCGGTCAATGCGATCGCCGTCCAGGTTTCCTGCTATTACGGATTCGCGGGCCTCGTCTGCGCCTGGCTGTACAGGGACAGTTATCGGGAATCCCCCGCGACATTCCTGCAATACGCGGTTGCGCCCGCTCTCAGCGCGATCGCGCTCGTCACATTGGGGATCTACGCGATCTCGACGTTCAACACGACCACCCGGATCGTCGGCATTGGCGGCCTGATCGCTGGAATCCTCTTCTTCCGCCCCGGGGGATATCGGCGCGTTGCGGCAGCGGTGTCCGTCTCCTGACACGCGCCGCGGTTCGCAGCGGCGTCCGGCCCCCGGGGACGCGAGAGCCCAGAGCGGGGGGAGGGACCGGCCCGATCACGATCGAGCCGGTCCCTTCGCAACCACCAACGGGAAAACGCGCGGGACGGCCAGACTACTCCGCGTGGCGCGTCGCCTCGAAGAGAAACCACGTTCGGCGCTCCGCCTCGTCAATCCATACCTCGAGCAGGCTGGCCGTGGCGACGTCCCCATGCTCCTCGCAAACGCCATGGAGTTGACGCATGGAAGAAGCGAGCTGCTTGTTGTCATCCCGCAGCTCCGACAGCATGTCTCGAGGCGTGACGAACGCCGCGTCATTGTCACGCAACCGCTGCAGCTTCGTGATGTGTCCGATCGAGCGCAACGTCGTACCGCCGATCTTGCGCGCGCGCTCCGCGATGGAATCAGTGATCTCGTAAATCTGTGTCGCCTGCTCGTCGAGCAGCAGATGATAGTCGCGAAAATGCGGGCCTGACATGTGCCAGTGGAAATTCTTCGTCTTGATATACAGCGCGAACACATCCGCGAGCAACGCAGTGAGGGCCGGCGGAATATCCCTGATCGCCTCCGGCGAAAGGCCGGATGGCGTATCGAGAGCGGCAGTCTTTCTGGCTTCTTTGTCCATCGCGAGGATCCTCTCGGTTGATTGGCTCAGCGCTTGTATGGATGCTGGCGGAGCATCTTAGCGCGGCAGGCATTTTCAGACGAGCACCGCATCGAGCGTGATCTGTGCCTTGAGGAGCTTCGACACCGGACAGGTCCTTTCCGCTTCGCCGGCCAGCCGAGCGAACGTTTCGGCGTCCACGCCGGGGACTTTCGCGCGCAGCGTCAGCGCCGAGCGACTGATCCGGAATCCCTCGCCCTCGGACTGCAGCGCGACCGCGGCTTCGGTGGCAAGCTCCGTGGCCGAATATCCCGCCTGCTCGAGCTGAAAGGCGAGCGCCATGGTGAAACAGCCGGCGTGCGCCGCCGCGATCAACTCTTCGGGGTTCGTGCCCTTCTCGTTCTCGAAGCGGGTCTTGAACGAATACGGCGTGGCGGCGAGGACACCGGAGTCGCTGGACAACTCGCCTGTGCCTGCGCGGCCGCTGCCGCGCCAGATTGCCTTGGCTTTGCGGATCATGTGGGCTCTCCTCTTCGTCGGAAGCGGACGGGGCGGGAATGCGAGCGACAGTCTACTACGGGACGAAGCCGCTCCCGATGTCGGGCTCAGGGCGCTGTGACGCACGGGCAAGGCCAACTCGGGCGTTTTGCCGCGCTACCGATGCGGGCAAGTGCGGGACATTGCACACGGACGCTCGCCGACCTCGGGACTCCGCGTCGTTTGTTCCCGCAAGGACCGCCAGATGTTCGCCCGACTTCCCGGGCGGGCGCGCTCGATAAGCCGGCGGCACGGATGTCTTTCAGATGCCGCCCGCTCGCTCGAGAATCACTTCAGACGCGCCGCGCCCGCGCTTGCGGGCCGTCACTTCGAGCCACGCGTCTCCGCTCTCTCGCGCCGGCACAGGCCGCATGTCGGCTGGCGCGAGTCCAACCGATCGATGAGCACCGTGGCGCCGCAGAACGCGCACTGGCCGAGTCCGATGATCTCGTTGTCCGCCAGCCCGAGAACGAAGTTGAGCAGATCCTCGAATTGAAGTCTGCCTTGGGGGAAGGACGCGCAGAAGGCCTCATAGGCCTGGCACAGACGCTCGGCGAGATCCAGGCTCAAGGGTCCCCGGCGGGAGATCTCTGCGAGCGCTTGCGGCAGCAGCACGCCGTAGGCACGGCAAATCGCCGCGAGCGATGCGCCTTCGCTTCGCGCCCGCTTCGAGCAGGTGAATCGGGACAAAGAGACCGGGGAGGATCCCCTGGGGCGCATCCGCTCGGTAATGCCCCAGCGCTGGCGCAGCTTTCTTTGCTGTTCGCGCGAAAGGCCCGTCATTGCCGAGATCGTTCGCGTGCGCACTTTGTGCGCCATCAGTTTGTATGCGAGTTGGTGGCGCCTCGAGTCGCGAAGCGCATCGTCAACGGCCGTGATGTCCATTGTTTTCCTTCCTCATTGTCCGCGATGTGTGTCAAACCGGAGTTTTGATCTAGAATCGCGAAAGGCCGGCACATTGCGATTGCCGCGCCGTGACGGGAAATGCTTCCCCCCATCCAGGACGGCCGAATGTGTCCAGGCAATCCAGAAGACGGTCGGGCTTTGCAGCGTCCCCCTCAATTTCGGCCCCTTCGTGGATCGGCGCACCCTGCCTCGAGCTCGTTCGGGAATTCAACGAACGGCTCATCGAGGCGGTGTCTGAGGCGGCGCGTGAAGGCGACCGGCACAGAGCGCCCGAGATGGTGCGGGCGCACCGGAATCTGTGGGTGAATCTGGATCCCGCGGCCCGCCGGCGCGCTAGCCGCTTCCCGTTTCTGCTCGCGGACATCCGGTTCCACGACGCGACATGGTGGCAGCGAGCGCGGAGCGAGTGCGCGTGGCAGGACGGCCCGCCCGGCCCGACGCGCCTGTTCGTGCGCAGGCGTGCGGCAGAGCTGACGCGGGACGCGCTCATTGTTGCCTGGAGAACCGCTCAGCAGGACCCCGGCTTCGCCGTAATCCTGCTGGCGATGTCCGGTGAGGTCGCGAGGATCGTGGCCACACTCGGTCTGGGCCATCTGCGGCGCATTGCGGATCTGCACCCTTGGCATCTGCGCCCGCGATGGGATCACTCGGACTTGTTCTGGGGCCGGTTTCTGAGTGCGGCGAGCCGCGATGACCGCCGTGCGCTGCGCGGCCTGCATATGCACGCATTGCAGCTTGCGGATTCCGACAGCAGGTCCGCAGCTTCCCCGACAGCTACCAGCGCGTTGGTCCATGATTGATGAATGCCGACTCATGTCCTTTGTCGCGATCTTGCGAAACCCGGACCAACACCGCGGCAAATTTCCCGGGAGTCCCTTGCAAGGCGACCCTCCGGCGCCGGCGGCATCAGACACTCTTCATCTCGCACTTGCTCTGTGCGGCCGCGCTCATACCCAAGGTCGGTCAATGGGAATGAATCGCCAGGTCCCACGCATCGCAAACACGAGACGGCCGCTATCATAGCCCGCGTGTCGCGCAAGCACGACATTTGTCTCGAAGTATTTAGACAATCGTTATATTTTAGTCAATACTGTTCCGTATCCGGACAATATGTCCCATATCCACCGATCGCGCGGAATTCTCGGCGAATGGCCCCTCGCTTAATGTGCGAATTCCGCTCATGACGGACTTGATTGAGCTTCTCGTGTCCGGGAACGGCTCTTCCCCCCGGCACCGTGCCGCTGGCCGACGGCCTTCTCGGACGCACCGGCAAGGGCCCGGATCGTGCCTCGCTCGCTTTGAGCTCGACCCGCTTTGGGCATAGCGCCCGGCGTGCCGCGGGAACCGACGCTCAGGCCCGCGCGGCGTCGATGAATGCGCGCAGCTTCGGTGCCAGTGCCGCTCTCTTCGGAAAGTAAAGAAAGAGCCCCTCTTCCCGTAACGCGGTCTGCGGAAGGATCCGCAACAGGCGCCTCGCACGGATGTCTTCACGCACGAGCGGCTCGAAGATGTAGGCAATCCCGATGCCCGCCAGGGCAAGGTCACGCGCCAGCGTCGCGTCGGTGATCACGGCCGTGCCGCTCGTCTTTACGGACACCTCGCGGGCGCCGTCCATCAGGTCCCACTCGTAAAGAGTGCCCCCACCGGGCAGCCGAATCCCGATGCAGTTGTGGTGCCCCAGATCGGCCAGTAACACCGGCGTGCCGCGAGAGACGAGGTATTCCGGTGCGGCCACGAGAATGGCTTCGAAGGGTGGCATGATCCGGACGGCCACCATGTCCTGCTGCACGGCCTCTCCGAGTCTGACCCCGACATCGAACCCTTCGGCCACGATGTCCACGAAGGCGTCATTCGTATGGACTTCGACCACCAGACGCGGATGGATCTGCGCAAGGCGCGCCAGGATAGGTGCCAGAGCCATGAGGACGGCGAGGCGGGAGGCGTTGACCCGCAACACGCCGGTGATCTCCCCGCGCCGTGCGGTGAGCGTCTCGACGGCCTTTTCAATGTCTTCCAGGGCCGGCCCGACGCCGGCAAGAAACCACCGCCCGGCTTCCGTCAGCGAGACACTGCGGGTGGTCCGAGCGAAGAGCGGCTCGCCAAGGTGGTCCTCGACGGTGCGAACAGCATGGCTGACGGCCGAAGCACTCATGTTGAGGGATGCGGCAGCCGCGGCGAAGCCGCCCAGCCGGGCAACGCTCGCGACCACGGGCAGATGGATCAGGATATCCCGCCGCATTGATGAATCATATTGCATAAATAATGCGAATGGAGGTGTATTATCAGTTTCTATGGCAGATCAGAGAATGGCGACACTGCGGAAGCGGATCCGCCAAGCGCCTTTACGGGAGAACTGCCATGGCTACCGCTACTTGGTTCATCACGGGCACCTCGTCCGGCTTCGGGATGGCCTTCGCCCGGTACGCCGTCGAGCGCGGCTACAACGTAGTCGCCACGGCCCGAACGCCGGCGAAGCTCGAGCAGCTGCGCCGGACGGCACCCGATCGCATACTGGTGCAGAAACTGGAAGTGACGGTTCCCGGGGACGCCGAGCGGGCGGTGGCGGCCGCCCGGGAGCGCTTCGGTCGCATCGATGTGCTGATCAATAACGCCGGCTACGGCATCGTGGGTGCGGTCGAGGAGACCCCGGAGGCGGAGTGGCGCGCGCTGATGGAGACCAACTTCTTCGGCGCGATGAGCGTCATCCGTGCCGCGCTGCCGACGCTGCGAGCACAGAGAGGCGGCGCAATAGTGAACATCTCGAGCCTCGGCGGACAGCTTTCCGTCGCCGGCTTCGGTGCTTATTCGGCGACGAAGTTTGCACTGGAAGGCGCGAGCGAAGCGCTGGCGCAGGAGCTGAAGCCCTTCGGCCTCAAGGTGCTGATCGTGGAGCCCGGCCAGTTCCGGACCGGCTTCGCAGGCGCGGCTCTGCGCCATATGCCTGCGATCGACGCCTATCGGGAGTCCGTTGCCGGCACTCGTGAATTTGCTCGCGGCATGGACGGCGCACAATTCGGGGATCCGGCAAAGGCGCCAGCCGCGATCGAGGCGGCCCTCGAGGCGCCCAGCACGCCGCTCAGGCTGCAGCTCGGAGCCGACTCAGTCGACGCCATCCGCAACCATGCCGAGGCGCTGCTCGAGGACCTCGAGGCTTGGGAGGCGCTTGCGCGCAGCACCGCCTTTGAGCAGGGCGCCTGACCGGCAGTCCATCCCGGTGCGGCGACTTGCGGACAGCCGGCTCGACCGGGGTGAGCGCGGCGGCGGTCGCACTTCGAACCTCCATCCCAAAGCCCACTCCCGCCTGCCGCGCCATGCCCGCGACAAGACGGGGGTGATCGAGGCGGTTCGCGCACGCCACGTCTTCCCCGATACCGCTGAGATGGGCGCCAGTGAGAATCCGCAGTGGCTGTACACCGTCGGGTTTTCCGGCCTGCACAGGATCCGGTCTGACGCCATCTTGTGCGCGCGAGCGAAGCACGGCTCGCTAGTGTCCTGATTCAATAATTCGTCGAACGTTTATGCGCCCTCGATGTCCAACGGTAGACTGGATTTCGAGGGAGAATCGATGCGACGTGGTCCGAAACTCAAGC
>JAJZLX010000400.1 GCA_021850555.1 Pseudomonadota bacterium
GGGCGTCTCGGGCTCGGGCAAATCCTCGCTCGTGTTCGACACCCTGTATGCCGAGGGGCAGCGGCGTTATGTGGAGACCTTCTCGCCCTACGCCCGTCAGTTTCTCGACCGCATGGACAAGCCGCAGGTCGATGCCATCGCCGGCATTCCGCCCGCCATCGCCATCGATCAGACCAACCCGGTGCGCACCTCCCGCTCGACCGTCGGCACGATGACCGAGCTCAACGATCATCTGAAGCTGCTGTTTGCGCGCGCGGCGACGCTGTATTGTCAGAATTGCGGCAGGCAGGTCCGGCGCGACACCGCCGAGAGCATCCACGCCGATCTCATCGGGCGCGCGGCCGCCGCGGGCGATCCCCGGCTGCTCATCACCTTCCCCGTGACCGTGCCGCAGAGCTTTGAGGAAGACGAGGTCCGCGCCCTGCTCGAGAAGCAGGGCTACACCCGGTTCATCGAGCCGGCCGGCGCGCCGGCCGCGCCGCCAACGGGCAAGCCCGCCCGCATGGCCAAGGGCCGGGCGGGCGGATCCGCGCCCAAGGTGCTGGAAGTGCTCCAGGACCGATTCCGCGCCGGCCGCACCGAGCGCGGCCGCATCCTCGAATCGCTGGAAGCCGCGCTGCGCGTGGGCCACGGACGCCTCAACATACACCTCGTCGATGAGAGCGATCCGCCGCGGACTCAGGCGGTGTGGCGCTATTCGAGCGCCCTGCACTGCCCCGAATGCGACCTGTCGTACCAGGAGCCGACACCGAGCCTCTTTTCCTTCAACTCGCCGATCGGCGCCTGCGAAACCTGCCGCGGGTTCGGCCGCGTCATCGGCATCGACTACGGCCTGGTCGTGCCCGACGGCGGCAAGTCGCTGCGCGCCGGGGCGGTGAAGCCCTGGCAGACCCAGTCCTATTCCGAGTGCCAGCAGGACCTCGAGAAATTCGCGAGAAAGCGCGGCATCCCGCTCGATACGCCCTGGCGCGAGCTCAGCTCCGAGCAGCGCCGCTGGGTGATCGAGGGCGAGGGACCCTGGAGCAAGGGGGTTTGGTACGGTGCCAAGCGCTTCTTCGACTGGCTCGAGACGAAGGCCTACAAGATGCACGTGCGCGTGCTGCTGTCCCGCTACCGCGCCTACACGCCATGCGAGACCTGCGGCGGCGCGCGCCTGAAAACCCAGGGGCTTCTGTGGCGGATAGGCGGCAAGCCGGCCGATGCGACGCCCGGCGCGGGCGCGCGCTTCCGCCCGCGCGGGGTCGCCTGGAGCGGAGAGACGCTGAAGGGACTGCCGGGACTGTCCATCCACGATCTCATGTTGCTGCCGGTGGAGCGGGCGCGGGAATTCTTCGGGGAGCTGACGCTGCCCCGCCCGCTCGATGAGGCGGCCGACCTGCTGTTGACCCAGATCCGCGCCCGCTTCGGCTATCTCGCCGACGTGGGACTGGGCTACCTCACGCTCGATCGCCAGTCGCGCACGCTCTCCGGTGGCGAGGTGCAGCGGATCAATCTCACCACCGCGCTCGGCACCTCCCTGGTCAACACGCTGTTCGTGCTCGACGAGCCGTCCATCGGACTGCACCCGCGCGACATGCAGCGGGTCATCACGGTCATGAAGCGCCTGCGCGACGCGGGCAATTCTCTGCTGGTGGTCGAGCACGACCCGCAGATCATGCTGGAGGCCGACCGCATCCTCGACCTCGGCCCGGGCGCGGGCGAGCGCGGCGGCGACATCGTCTTCTTCGGCACCCCGCGCGAGATCCGCCGCAGCGCACGCTCGCTCACCGGGGAATATTTGAGCGGCCGCCGGGCGGTGGGCGCGGCCGCGCTCCCGAAAGACGCGGGCAAGCGCGGCGCCGCCCCTGCGCCCTCAGCGGATGCGGGTGGCGAGGTCGTCGCCGAGGCCCGCTCGAACCGCTGGCTGGAACTGCGGGGCGTCTCCCAACACAACCTGAAGGGCATCGATGTCCGCTTTCCGCTGAAGCGCCTGGTCTGCGTCACGGGAGTCTCCGGATCCGGCAAGTCCACATTGATCGAGGACGTGCTCCACCCGGCGCTGCTGAAGTATCACGGCAAGCCGACCGAGGCGCCGGGCGCTTTCACCGCCCTGATCGGCGCGGAGCTCATCGACGATGTGGTCATGGTCGATCAGAGCCCCATCGGCCGCACCACCCGCTCGAACCCCGCCAGCTACGTGGGCGCCTTCGACGCCATTCGCGCGCTGTTCGCGGCCGAGCCGGCCGCCCTGGAGCGCAAATACACCGCCGGTACGTTCAGCTTCAACTCGGGCAGCGGGCGCTGCCCGACCTGCAGTGGCAATGGTTTCGAGCACGTCGAGATGCAGTTTCTTTCCGACGTGTATCTGCGCTGTCCGGACTGCAATGGCCGCCGCTACCGCGAAGAGGTGCTCGACATCCGCCGTGAGGGCGCCGACGGCCGCCGCGCGAGCATCGCCGACGTGCTCGACATGACGGTCACCGAGGCCATGGAATTCTTCCGCGACTCGCGCGAGGTGTGCGCGCGCCTGACACCTCTTGCCGATGTCGGACTGGAATACGTGAAGCTCGGCCAGCCCGTGCCGACACTCTCCGGCGGCGAGGCGCAGCGGCTGAAGCTCGCCGGGCATCTCGCTCAGGCCGGCTCGGTGCTCTCCAGCATCACGCACAAGGGGAAGCTCTTCCTGTTCGACGAGCCGACCACGGGACTGCACTTCCAGGACGTCGCGCGGCTGCTCATGGCGTTCCGCAAACTGCTCGCCGCCGGCCACTCGCTGCTGGTGATCGAGCACAACCTGGACGTGATCCGCGCCTGCGACTGGATCATCGACCTCGGGCCCGAGGGCGGCGAGCGCGGCGGGGCGATCGTCTGCACCGGCACCGCGGCGCAAGTGCGCCGGCATACCGCTTCGCACACCGGCCGGGCGCTGCTCGAGTACGAGCGCGCCCTCGCCGGCGACACGACGCCCATGGCCTGCGCGGCGAAAGTGTCCGAGCCCGAGGTTCCCTACGGCGGCGGCCTCGGCGCGCGCAACGCCATCGTCGTGCATCATGCACGCGAGCACAACCTGAAGAACATCGACGTGCAGATCCCGAGGAACCGCTTCACGGTGATCACCGGCGTATCGGGCTCCGGCAAGTCGACTCTTGCCTTCGACATTCTCTTCAACGAAGGCCAGCGCCGCTACCTCGAGTCATTGAACGCGTATGCGCGCCAGTTCGTGCAGCCGGCCGCGCGGCCGGACGTGGATGCGATCTTCGGCATCCCGCCGACGGTCGCCATAGAGCAGCGCACGAGCCGCGGCGGACGCAAGAGCACCGTGGCGACCCAGACGGAGATCTACCACTTCTTGCGCCTGCTTTACGTGAAGCTCGGCACCCAGTACTGCCCGGACTGCAACGTCGCCATCGAGCCGCAGAGCGCGGCTTCCATCGCGGGGCGGCTGCTGCGCGATTACAAAGGAAAGAGCATCTCGCTGCTCGCGCCACTGGTGCTCGCGCGCAAGGGCTATTACACGGACCTCGCGAAGTGGGCGCATAAGAAGGGTTTCAAGACTCTGCGCGTCGATGGCATCGCGGTGCCCACGGGGCAGTGGCCGCGCCTCTCACGCTTCAAGGAGCACACGATCGAGCTGCCCGTCGCGGATATCGACGTCGGCGCCAGGACCGACGTCGAGCTGCATCAGGCGCTCGCGCGCGCGCTCGATTTCGGCAAGGGACTGGTGCACGTGCTCGCGCCCGGCACGGCCCGCGTGACGGTCTTTTCCACCAAACGGGCATGTCCTTCCTGCGGCCACAGTTTCGCGGAGCCTGACCCGCGGCTCTTCTCATTCAACTCAAAGCACGGCTGGTGCGAGAGCTGCTACGGCACCGGCCTCTCCATGGCCGGCTTCGATGCGCAGCAAAGCGGCGAGGAGCACTGGTGGAACGAGTGGTACGAGGGTGAGCCGCAGCCCTGTCCGGCCTGCCAGGGCCGGCGACTGAATCCTGTAGCCCTCAACGTGCGCTTCCGCGAGCGCTCCATCGCCGATCTCACGGCCGACCCGGTGCAGCGCGCGGCCGCATTCTTCCAGCGCCTGAGGCTCTCGGCGCGCGAGCAGCAGATTGCGCGCGATCTGCTGGCGGAGATCCGCTCGCGGCTCGCATTCCTGGAGCGCGTGGGACTCGGCTACCTGCAGCTCGAGCGCTCCGCGCCCACGCTCTCGGGCGGGGAGGCACAGCGCATCCGCCTTGCCGCCCAGCTCGGCTCCAACCTGCAAGGCGTGTGCTACGTGCTCGATGAGCCGACCATCGGCCTGCATCCGCGCGACAACGAGATCCTGCTCGACTCGCTCGCCGAGCTCGCGAGTCATTGCAACACCCTGGTGGTGGTCGAGCACGACGAGGACACCATCCGGCGCGCCGACCATGTCATCGACCTCGGTCCGGGTGCGGGCGTGCTCGGCGGCCGGGTCGTCGGGGCCGGCACGGTGAAGGATCTGATCCGCAACGGGCAGTCGATCACCGGGCGCTTCCTGCGCCATCCGCTGCGCCATCCAGCCGAGCCGCTCCGTCCGATCAACGGGCGTACGGCGCATTTGACCCTGGAGCGGGTGGCGATGCACAACGTCAGGACCGATGTCCGCATTCCACTTGGCAGGCTGGTGGTCATCACAGGCGTGTCGGGCTCGGGAAAGTCGACGGTCGCCCGTGACGTGCTCTACACCAACCTGCGCCGGCTGCTCGGGGCCGCCGGCAACGGAGCCGCGGGCAGTGCGTCGGCCGCAAAGCCTTCGGCCAAGCGCAAGCGCGCGCACGCGTCGAAGGGCGACCTGGCCGGCTGCCGGGCCGTACACGGCCTGGCTCACGTCAACCGCGTGTTGGAGGTGGATCAGACCCCGATCGGCAAGACGCCGCGCTCCTGCCCGGCGACCTACATCGGCTTCTGGGACGATATCCGGCGCATCTTCGCCGCCACCAGCGAGGCCCGCCTGCGCGGGTACACCGCCAGCCGCTTCTCCTTCAACACCGGCGGCGGCCGCTGCGAGGCGTGCGAGGGCCAGGGGGTGAGAACCATCGAGATGAGCTTCCTTCCGGACGTGAAAGTCCTGTGCGATGTCTGCGGAGGCAGACGGTTCAACACCGAGACGCTGTCCGTGCTCTGGCGCGAGAAGAGCATCGGCGATGTTCTGGCGATGAACATCGATGAGGCCGTGGAGTTTTTTCAGGCTCATTCGCGCATTCATCACGCGCTGAAACTGCTGCAGGACGTGGGGCTCGGCTACCTCACACTCGGCCAGCAGAGCCCGACGCTCTCCGGCGGGGAGGCCCAGCGCATCAAACTGGTCACCGAGCTCGCCAAGGTCGCAGGCGGTCCGTCCCGCCCCTCGCCGGGCGGTCCGCGGCAGAGCCCCAGGCACACCTTGTACGTGCTCGATGAGCCCACCGTCGGCCTGCACATGGCCGACGTGGAGAAGCTGATCCACGTGTTGCACCGGCTGGTGGATGCCGGCAACACGGCCGTCGTGGTCGAGCACAACCTGGATGTGATGGCGGAAGCCGACTGGATCCTCGACATGGGGCCGGAGGCCGGCGAGGGCGGCGGGCGCATCGTGGCTCAGGGAGCCCCGGCGGAGGTGGCGCGCCGGCGCAGGCAATCCCACACCGGGCGGGTGCTCTGGGATTTCCTCGGGGAGCGCCGCCGGCGGGAGTAGAGTAGGCACGGAGCGCTTGAGGATCATCACGGGCTCATCGTCATGGCACACGACCTCGTCTGCTGGAAGTGCGGCGCCTCGCTCGCCGCGTTGACGCTGCCGCTGCGGCGCCTGGAGGAATGCCCGAAGTGCCGGGCGCAGCTGCACGTGTGCCGGATGTGCGTGGACTACGATACCCGCGTGGCCAACCACTGCCGAGAGCCGACGGCCGAGGAAGTGCGCGACAAGGCGCACGCCAACTTCTGCGATTTCTTCAAGCCGCGCCCCGCCGCCTACATCGCCCCGGACACCGCCGAGGTCGAGCAGGCGCGGGCGGAGCTCGACCGGCTGTTCGGCAAGCGTTAGGTGCCGCCGGCCGTCAGGACTTCCTCACCCGCTCGCCCAACCGCTCCAGCAGCCGCGTGAAAGGCGCGCTCTTCTCGGTCTTGCGCGATTTCCCGCCGCCGATGACGACCTCCTTGCTGTCGTCGATGGCGAGCTCGTGGGCACCCAGGATCTCCAGCGTCTCCTCCAGAGTCTGCGGCGTGCGCCGCTCCCGAGCGTGGACCTTGCCACCGGTTCCCGCCCGCGTCGCGGCAACGGGCCGCAGTTGCCGCACCGCCCCGCCTTTCGCCGGTGCGTCGGTGCCCGCCGAGCCCGGGTGATCGGCATCGAAAAGCTTGAACTCGCCCGAATTGTGCGTGCCCGCACTGTCGCTCTTCGCGGGCGCGGCACGCATCGGGACGCTGCCTTTGTCGCCGCTGACGCGCTTGCGCTCCTCGGCGCTCACCGGCACGACTGCGACCGAGGCGAATTCCGATCTCACGTAGCCGGCGACCTGCTTGGCCGAGATCGGATCATTGAAGAACCCGAGCCGCAGGCCATGCCATTTGCGCCCTTCGCGGCTGCCCTCGATGCAGTACAGCGTATAGGCGCTGAAGATCGCAAGGGGCGGCACCTTGTCGAGCGCGATCGGCTGCACCGACCACTGCAGCTGCACCGCGAAGGCCGCCGGCTTGGCGCCTTCCTGGGTACGGGTCTCGAGGACCTGCAGCGCCTGCGCGTCGGTCAACGGGACCTGCGGCTCGCGCGCCGGCTTGGGGCTCACCCGGGTCTCCTCGACCGCATCCGCCCCCGAGGCTTCGGGCTCCCCGAGCGCCGCCAGCACTTCCTTGATGTTCGAATTGGCAAGCGCCGCGGGGGCCGGCGGGCTCTTGACGGGCTCCCCGGGGCGCTCCGGCGCCGCCTGCGGATCCGGCTGCGGCTCGGCGCGTGAGTCACATGGCGGCCTCTGCGGCGCAGGAGCTTGAGCGAGGGTCAGCACCTCGGCGGCCGCACGCAAGGTCGGCACGCGGGTTTCCAAGTCCGCCACCGCAGGCGATTCATCATCCGGCGCAGCAAGCGCGACCGCGGGCGGTACGGGCTCGGCAGTCACCAGGCGTGGACCGGCTGCGTGCGCGGCCTGCGCCGCGGCGGCAGCGGCGGCGCGGGCCCGCAGCTTCTTGCCCGGCGCCTCGCCCGCCCAGGCACCCGGGTAGATCTCGCGCACCAGGCCGATCCAGCCCTCCGCCTCGGTGAGCGTCTCGAAGAACCCCATGTGCAGCCGGAAGCGCTCGCGGCCCTCCTCGAAGCGCCGGCTGACGAAGAAGTTGAACTGCTTGAGCTCCGGCAGATCCGCCCGCGGCAGAGCCATCGGCGTGCTCGAGGAGCACAGGTTGATGACGAACGGGCCCGCCTCGGCAGCGGGCTCTTCCGGGGAAC
>JAJZLX010000325.1 GCA_021850555.1 Pseudomonadota bacterium
GCCGCGCAATGCGCGGCGTTTTTTTTGTGCGCGGGTGCCACTACGCACATGACCAAATCCATGTGCGTTAAATACTTACGGGCTCCTAAACGGGCACCAACTACGAAGTCACTTTGGCGCCCTTTCCGACCCGGCGGATCGGGTGAACGGTCCGAAGGGCACCCACGTCGAGTGCCGCACGCCGTTCCGCAGCGGACTTCTCGAGCCTGGACGTGCGACAGTCTTACCGGCACAGCGCGTGTTCCTCACATTGAGCGTGTGCCATCCGGCAGTGCGCTCCCGTCGGGCCTACGCGCGATGCATACGCGCCGATGCGGTCGCGCTCTCGGCGAGGAAGCGCGTGAACGGGACGATGTTCTGGTGCACGCTCGCCTCTTCGAGCGCCGCCATGTATGCGTCGCGCGTATCCACCGTTACGACGGTCCACGGCCAGCCGCCGGACGCCAGCATCACGTTCATCAGGAAGCGGCCGCATCCCACACCGCAGCTGTTCGGCATACTCCGTCGTGATGCCAACCATCACGGCCATGGAATCGCTCGGCACGCACGTTGCCTGCCATGACCCACGGATGAGTGTGATCGACGGCCGTGGAGAAAGCCATGCGCAGCCGACGATGGCGGCTTGCTGTCAGCCCGACCCCTGCGGCGCGTTGGGCGGGTGCGCGCACTGCGCGTCGGTTTAATACCGAACCAGGCCCGAGGCCCAGGTGAATCCGCCGCCGAAGGCTTCGAGCACCAGCAGCTGCCCGCGCCTGATCCTGCCCGAGCGCACGGCGGCATCGAGCGCCAGCGGCACGGATGCAGCCGAGGTGTTGCCGTGCTCCTGCACGGTGGTGATCACGCGCTCCATCGGCAGCTCGAGCCGGCGCGCCGTGGCCTGGATGATGCGCAGATTCGCCTGGTGAGGCACCAGCCAGTCCAGGCCCGAGCGCTCGATCCCATTGGCTCGCAGCGCCTCCTCGATGGCCTTGCCGAGCGTGCCGACCGCCACTCTGAACACCTCGCTGCCGCTCATGGCGATGGTCCGGCGGGTCTTGGCCAGGTCCATCCCTCCCCCGCAGTAAAGCATGTCCCTGTATGTCCCGTCGGCGTGCAGATGTGTCGAGAAAATCCCGGGGCTGTCGGCGGGCTCGAGCACCACGGCGCCCGCCCCGTCGCCGAACAGCACGGCGGTGGAGCGATCGTTCCAATCGACGATTTTCGAGAGCGTCTCGGCCCCGATCACCAGAGCGCGCTTCGCCTCCCCGGCGCGCACGAACTTGTCCGCGATCGACAGCGCGTACATGAAGCCGCTGCAGGCGGTCTCGACGCTGAACGCCGGCGCACCGCGACACCCCAGCCGCGCCTGCAGCAGCACCCCGCAGTTGGGGAAAACCATGTCGGGAGTCGTGGTACCGAAGGCGATGAAATCGACATCCTGGGGGCTGCATCCGGCCGCCTCGAGCGCCGCGCGCGCCGCCCGCTCGGCCATGTCGACCGTGGTCTCGCCGTCGGCGGCGATGTGCCGCCGCTCGATCCCGGTGCGCTCCCGTATCCATTGGTCGCTGGTGTCCATCATCTTCTCGAGATCGAAGTTGGTCAGCACCTTCTCCGGCAGGTACGAGCCGGTCCCGGCAATGCGCGTATAGATCAAGTTGAGACACTCCCGATGGTTTGCGGCGCCACGAGCGCTTGCGCAATGTGCGCGGTCAGTCCGTGACGCGCCGCGCGCGCGGCGGTGATGACGGCTCTGGAAAAAGCGACCCCGTCGGCGCTGCCGTGGCTTTTCACCACGATGCCGGCCAGGCCCACCATGCACGCACCGTTGTAGCGGCGCGGATCGAGGCTCTCCCCGACCCTGCGCAGCACCCGGCGGGCGGCAAGACCGGCCAGACGATCGAGCCAGGAGGCGTGGAACTCGCGCCGCATGCGCCCGGAGATCAGCGCAGCCACTCCCTCCATGGTCTTCAGCGCCACGTTGCCGGTGAACCCGTCGGTGACCACCACATCGACATCACCCGAGAAGATGTCGTCCCCTTCGACGAATCCCACATAGTTCAGGCCGCTCGCCAGAAGCAGCACGTGCGCGGCCTGCACCACCTCATGCCCCTTGATGTCCTCCTCGCCGATGTTGAGCAGGCCGATGCGCGGGCTCGACACCCCGTATACGTCGCGGGAAATGATCGAGCCCATGGTGGCGAACTGGCGCAACTGCTCGGGGCTCGCCTTGGTGTTGGCGCCGAGATCGAGCATGTGGGTATGGCCGTGCTCGGCCGGGATGGCCGAGATGATGGCCGCCCGCTCCACCCCCGGGAGCATCTTCAGCACGAAGTGCGCGATGGCCGCCAGCGCCCCGGTGTTGCCGGCGCTCACACAGCCCTCGGCACGGCCGCTCTTGACGAGCTCGACCGCCACGCGCATGGAGGAGTCCTTCTTGCGGCGCACCGCCTCGCGCGGGTGCTCGCTCATGCCGACCACCTCGGCGGCCGGCACCACCGTGATGCGCTCGCGCAGCTGCGCCGGACATCCGGCGATCTGTGAGCCGATGAGGCCGCCGTCGCCGACCAGCAGCGCCCGCAGCTCACCGTCCTCGGCGAGCGCCGCGAGCGCGCCGGCGATGTACTCGCGCGGCGCTCGATCGCCGCTCATCACATCGATGGCGATCGGCAACACGGACGGCGGGCTTGAGTGCTATTCCTGCTCGGATTCGGCAGGCTTCTCGATCACGCGGCGACCGCGGTAGAAACCATCCGGCGTGATGCAGTGGCGCAGATGGGTCTCGCCCGACTGCGGATCGATCGAGAGCGCCGGGGCGGCGAGCCCGTCGTGGGAACGATGCATGCCGCGCTTCGACGGGGTCTTGCGGCTTTTCTGAACGGCCATAATGTCCTCGAGATGACTTACTTGTGACTCAACAACTCGCCCAGCCGCGCGAACGGCCGCTGCGTCGCCTGATCGTCCGGCCCGGCCGGCCCGCGCTCATCGGCGGCCGTCCGCGCCGGACAGTCGCCGGCCTCATGCAATGCCACGATCGGCAGCGCGAGCAGCAGCTCCTCCTCGACCAGATCCGCGACGCTGATCCACCCATCCGGGGCCAGCATCGGCTCGATCTGCTCGGGCAACGCACCGGCCTGCTCCTCCGAGGCCAGCAGCGCCACGCGAACCGTGCTGCGCAGCGGCAGCTCCATGGCTTGCATGCAGCGCTGACATTGCAGCCTCGCCGTGCCCCCGAAAGACAAATCGGCCACCGCCGTGCCGGACTGGCGCTCGAAGCGCACGCTACCCCGCGCACTGCCACCCATTGCGGCCCGCGAGGCAAGTCGCGGCAGAGCCGTGAGCGGGATATCAAAGTCGACTTCGGCGCCGCCGCGGGACAGCCGATCGACATCGAGCGGCTTGGACCAGGGCGGTGACATGGGGCGCGTATAATAGGTACCGGGTACCGGCAAGTCAAAGTCGGCGGACGTTTCAAGTCCTTGTTTCAATTTAAATGTCCTTGATTCGATCTAAATGCCTGAGCTGATCCTCGCCTCCACCTCGCCCTACCGCCGCGTGCTGCTCGAGCGGCTGCAGCTGCCCTTCACGGCCATCGCCCCCGCAGTGGCGGAAGAATCCGTCGCCGGGGAGCTGCCCCCCGACCGGGCGCTGCGGCTCTCTCTCGCCAAAGCACAGGCGGTCGCGGCCCGCTATCCCGAGGCCGTGGTCATCGGCAGCGACCAGGTTGCCTGCGACGGGCAAAGGGTGCTCGACAAGCCCGGGGATGCGGCGCACTGCCGCGCCCAGCTCGCCAGCGTCAGCGGCTCGAGCGTGCGCTTTCACACCGGCTGCGCGCTGCTCGGCGCCCATGGAGCCATCCGCCTGGTACACCTTGACACCACGACGGTGTTTTTCCGCACGCTCGGCCAGCAGGAGATCGAGCGCTACGTGCAGCGCGAGCAGCCCTTCGACTGCGCCGGGGGCTTTCGGGCCGAAGGTCTCGGCATCGCGCTGTTCGAGAGCATCGAAAGCGTCGATCCGACGGCGCTCATCGGGCTGCCGCTCATCTGGCTCGCCGGGGCGCTGCGGCGCGCGGGCTTCGTGCTGCCTTAGGAGCCGGCTCACCGAGCCGATCGATGACGGCGGCCAACTCCGGCGGCAGCGGCGCGCTGGCGCTGAACGGGCCACCGTTGGGCCACTCGAAGCTCATGCTGTGGGCGTGCAGGAACATGCGCTCGAGCCCAAGCTCTCGCAGCCGGGCATTGAAGCCCGCGTCGCCGTATTTCTCATCGCCCGCCACCGGATGACCCGCGTAGGCGGCATGCACGCGGATCTGGTGTGTGCGCCCGGTATGCAACGCGACCTCCACCAGGGTCGCCTGCAGCGCTCCCGGGCCGCGCCTGCCGAAGAATTGCACGGGCCGGAAGTCGCTCACCGACGCCTTGCCCGAGGCATGCACCCGCACAGTGCGCTCGCCACCCACCCTCGTATCGGTACGCAGGGGAGCGTCGATGCGCTTTCGCCCGAGTTCCCACCGGCCGGCGAGCAGCGCCAAGTAGCGCTTCTCGCACTGTCCTTCACGCAGCAGCGCGTGAGTGGTGCGCAAGGCCGCCGGGGTGCGTGCCACCAGCAGACAGCCGCTGGTGTCGCGATCCAACCGATGCACCAGCTCCAGTGACTCGGCCGGCCGCAATGCGCGCAAAGCCTCGATGACGCCAAAGCTGATGCCGCTGCCACCGTGCACGGCAATCCCAGAGGGCTTGTCGAGCACCAGCAGCCGGTCGTCCTCGTGAACGATGCAGCGCCGCACGGTCTCCAGCAGATCCGCGGAGGGGCCCCGGACGAGAGAGCCGGCCCCCTTGGGCTCGACCCGAAGCGGCGGAATCCTCACCCGGTCGCGCGCCGCAAGGCGCGCCTCGGGACCCGAGCGGCGGCCGTTGATCCGCACTTCTCCCTTGCGGATGATGCGAAAAATCCGGCTGACCGGCACGCCGGCGAGGTGCCGGGCGAGGTACTTGTCCAGCCGCTGCCCGGCTTCCTCCTCCTCGACGTCCAGATAGCGCACCCCGAGGCGATTTTCGCTCCCATTGTCCTGCGACACACCTTTTTCCACGTAAGACACTGTTTCTACAGCAATCCTTGCAGTATACTCCGTTCGCCGTCCGCGAAATCGGACGCGCCAATGGTTGGCGGCGTACTGCGCCGCGTATTAGTTGGACCTCCGTGCAGAGGCCATCGTATCGGGCCGACAAGATTGCGCAGGCCGCGTAGAACCGCTTTACAGGTTCCGCGGACCGCGCCGTAGGTTGAGACCATCGAAGGTTTTCCGGCACCCGCCCTATGAAGTGGCGTGCATCGTGAACATCGAGACTCGCGCGTCTGCGCCGGGTTTGAAGAATCTTCGTCGCCGCAGCGCGTTCGCGCCGCGGCCTCCCATATGCTTGCCGGCCTCTCACCGTACAGTAGGGGCACATGAAGAGAATGCTCGTGAATGCGACTCAGGAAGAGGAACTGCGGGTCGCGCTGGTCGATGGACAGAAGCTTTTTGACCTCAGTATCGAAATACCCTCCCGAGAACAGAAAAAAGCCAACGTTTACAAAGGCCGTATCTCCCGCGTCGAACCCTCCCTCGAAGCCTGCTTCGTCGACTACGGCGCCCAGCGCCACGGCTTTCTGCCGCTGAAGGAAGTCTCCCGCGAATATTTCCGGCAAGCCCCCCAGGGCAGGCTCAACATCCGCGAGCTCCTCGCCGAAGGCCAGGACCTCATCGTGCAGGTGGAGAAAGAGGAACGCGGCAACAAGGGCGCGGCGCTCACCACCTTCGTCAGTCTCGCCGGACGCTTCCTCGTGCTGATGCCGAACAACCCCCGCGCGGGCGGGGTCTCCCGGCGCATCGAGGGCGAGGATCGCGACCAGATGCGCGAGGTCATGGGCCAGCTGCGGATTCCCGAGGGCATGGGCGCCATCGTGCGCACGGCCGGCGTCGGGCGCAGCGCCGAGGAATTGCAATGGGACCTCGATAATCTCGCGGCGCAATGGCAGCAGATCTCGGCCGCCGCGGAGGGCCGGCCCGCCCCGTTCCTCGTCTTCCGGGAAAGTGATGCGGTGACGCGTGCGCTGCGCGATTACCTTTCCGATGACATCGGCGAGGTGCTGGTCGATGACGCGGGGGCCTTCCAGAAGGCGCAGGAGTACATGCAGCGCTTCATGCCCGCCGATGCCCAGCGGCGCCTGAAGCTCTATACCGATGACATCCAGCTGTTCACCCGCTACCAGATCGAGAGCCAGATCGAGTCCGCGTACGCGCACAAGGTGCAACTGCCTTCAGGCGGCAGCATCGTCATCGACTATACCGAGGCGCTGGTCTCGATCGACATCAACTCCGCTCGCGCCACCAAGGGCAGCGACATCGAGACCACGGCGCTCAACACCAATCTCGAGGCCGCCGATGAGATCGCCCGCCAGCTGCGCATCCGCGACATCGGCGGCCTCATCGTCATCGACTTCATCGACATGGAATCGGGCAAGAATCAGCGCGAGGTCGAGGACCGGCTGCGCGATGCCATGAAGATGGACCGCGCGCGCATCCAGATCGGCAAGCTCTCGCGGTTCGGGCTGCTGGAGATGTCACGCCAGCGGCTGCGCCCCTCGCTCGGGGAGTCGAGCCATATCGTCTGCCCCCGCTGCCAGGGCAAGGGCAACATCCGCAGCGTCGAGTCGATGGCGCTCGCGGTGCTGCGCCTGGTCGGCGAGGAGATGCGCAAGGATCGCACGACCAAGGTCATCACCCAGCTGCCCGTGGAGGTGGCCACGTACCTGTTCAATGAGAAGCGCGAGTGGCTGCGCACGCTCGAGGACAAGAGCGAGGCGGAGCTCGTCATCGTTCCGAACCCGCACATCCAGACGCCCGAGTATTCCATCAAGAGGGTGCGCGACGATGAGGCGGAGCTGCCCGAGAACCGCCAGACGAGTTATCTCATGCCCGCCACCCCCGAGGTGGCCGAGCCCGGAGGTGCCCACGACAAGCGCCCCGCCTCCGAAGCCCCGGCGGTCGTGCCCATCCTGCCGTCAACACCCGCGCCCATGACGATGCAGGCGGCCCAGGCCGCCGTTCCCGCGCAACGCGGCCCGAGCGAGTCCCTTCCCATGAAAGGATTCTGGTCCCGCCTGAAGGGCCTGTTCTCGCCCGAAGAGCCGGTGGCAGAGGTGCAGGTCGCGGCCGCCGCGGCGCCCGCTGCCAGCCCGCGCCACGGCGAGCGGACCCAGGAAGGACGCCGGGACCATGGTCGGCCGCAGCGTCGCGGCGACGGGCGCCGCCCTCACGGCGAGGCGCGACGAGGCCAGGGCGAGAGCCGGGGCGCGGAAGGCAGGAGTCGGGACCGACGCGACCGGGACCGCCCTTACACATCGACCGAAGGCAGGCGGGGCGCAGGGCAAGGG
>JAJZLX010000530.1 GCA_021850555.1 Pseudomonadota bacterium
GAAGTGCCCAACCACGCCACCCACCAACGCTCCCGCGAGCCCGTACGCGGCAGTCGTGCCGGCATTACCGTCCGCGGCCGCCGAGGCGAGTGCTCCGCCAAATCCACCCGCGAGCGCCCCTGCTGCGGTGTTATCCGCCTGCTGCTTACCGACGTAGAGCACGTTGTACATCAGCATGTACTCGGCGTCCGTCGGATCGTTCGTGATCCGGTAGCCACGGCTCATGAGATCCTGGCTGACCAAGGACTGAAATCCAAGGTTCTGCGCGCTCGAGGTATTGTGCCCCTCGATGAAAACCACTCGTTTATCTGGCGCGACGGGTTGCAGGAAGATGCTACTACTCATTTGCGCCGAAAGCTGCATGTGGCCGGCGCTGAGTCCGCTTGCACTGGTCCCCTGGGGCGCAGGGCCGGTCGCGCAACCGGCAAGCCCGAGCATGCCGACCGAAGCGATCGCCACAGCCCGGATCCGAGACTTCTGAGTTTGAGACATTTATCACCCTTTTTATTGGCGTTCGTGTCAAGACGCATGTCCTGACGGCAGGGGAATCGTCATGACATTCCGGCAGATTTTCCGGGCATGGTTCACAGTTTCTTGTGCGGCGCAGTGCCGTTCACCCGGCGAGATGACATTTGTAGCCCACGAACGGCTCGGCCTGGAACCCGGCAACGATGTTCTCGGCGCTGTCTCAGGGGTCATCTGTGGTGCCCACAGACGTTGCCCCACCGGCATGCTTGAGCCGCTCGATCCAGCGAATCGTCCGGCATTGACCCCGTCGCTCGCCCTGATGGATCAGCCCTTCGCCTATCGGGCGAGCGTGCGGAGCCTGCCCAGGGTATCCACCACCAAGTCGATGTGCATGGATCGGCTGATCCGCCAGCCCACCACGTGCATACTTCACGCATCGCGACGTCAGACATGCCGCGCAAGTTCACTGCCATGACGCTGGGTCAATGACGCTGTCGTCCGGGACCCACCTGATCCTACCCAAGACGCCGCGTCATCCCGTTAACTGATTGAGCGATATCCAGCGCGGGCTCTTCGCTCTCACGACACCCTGCTGGAAACCGCCTGTTACCAACGGACCACATGCCGGTGCGGGCCCTGCCCGTCCTGGACCACTTTCATGTGCCGCGTTTTCTCAGGGGTTGCTGGACAACAAGTAGGCCGTTACCCTGGTGCCCGCAGGCACTACCAACAGACCATCGCCTGCAGAGAGGCCGGATGTCGGTACCTCCATGCCCCAGCCGGCGCCCACCGGGATCGTGGCGCCTACGTTCTGCTGCCAGATGACGTTGCCGCTCGAGTCATCGAGCGCGTAGAGGTTGCCCGACGCCGACTCGATGAATACATCCTGATTGATCAGGATGGGCGAACTCATCAGCTGGCCATCGCCCACGAATGTCCACAGAACCGCACCCGTGCCAAGGTCGACAGCGCTCAGCGTGCCGCCTGTGGTCTGGTTCCCTCCCAGGAAATACCCCGTATGCGCACCTATTGTGGGCACATAGTAGCTGTCGAATCCTCCCACCACGGTGCCATTGCCGGCATTGAATTCCGTGCCGCTGTCTGACCCATACTCTTCGGTGTCTGGAGAGTACAGGATTCCGTCGGCCGCCACCGCGATCGTATCGTGGCTGTTGCTGTACGCGGGATCGTTCTCCCAGATGATTTCCCCCGTGGCCGCGTCAAGGTCGGCGGTGAATCCCACTCCACTGATGTAAACGCCGTCCGCGGTCACCGTCGGATCGACGCCGCCCGGCAGGTGTGATTGCTGCCACAGCTCGAGGCCGCTGTCCTCCTTGAATGCCGTAGTGGCATCGCTGTTCGAATCTGACTGGGCATATACGCGGCCGTTTGCCGCCACGACGCTCGTAAATGACTTGCCCGCAGGAGCGGAGACGCTCCATTCAATCGCGCCCGTTTGCGCCGCGTACGCGCTGACCCGGGCTCCACTACTGACGAAGATGGCACCATTGTCGTAGGCCGCGTTGATTGGACCTGTGAATGCCACCGGCCCCCATACCGTGGCGCCCGTCGACTGATCCAGGGCGAGCAGCTCGCTCTGAGGCTGCGTACCAGATCCCAACTGGCTCGTGACGAACACCTTGCCATCCGCGATCAGCGCATACGATGGCGCGCCGCCCACATCGACACTCCATGCGGACCCGGTCGGCAGGCTGATGGAACCGTAACTGATCGACCCTGAATGCTGCGGGTTGATTTGAAATGCAACCGCGTCCTTCGATGTCGGCATCGACTGTATGCTGATGCTGTTCGATATCGGACCCGCATTGCCTCCGTTCAGCACGGACACCGAGGCGGTGCCCGGAGTGGCGATCTCCGAGGCGTCGATCTGCGCGCGCAGCTCATTGGCGGACACGAAGGTCGTGGGCATGCTGGACCCGTTCCATTGCACTACCGAAGATGGACCAAAGCCCTGACCGACCACCGTCAGGAGTAGCTGCGGTGCGCCCGAGGCGATGCTGGTGGGTGACACGCCCATTACAGCGAAGGTCACCGCAGCGGATGGCCCCTGGTTGGGGGCTGAGCCTGAGACCGTGATCGCGGCAATGTCAGCCAGCGCCATGTCCGAGGAAGGCAACTGCGCATCGAGCTCGATCGGGTTCAGGTACTGTGTTGCGAGCGGCGTGCCGTTCAATTCTACGGTGGATTGCGGGGTAAATCCGCTGCCGTTGACCTGCAGTGTGAGCCCCGCGCCTCCGGCCGTCGTCGCTGTCGGGTCAATGGACGTGACCTGCGTCGGTCCGAGCGTCACCGTGTAGGTGACCGGGATCGTCAACGGGCTGCCGCCGACTTGCTGCCTGCAAGCCTGATCGTAGCATCCGTAAATCGTCACCGTGTCATGGTACGTGCCGGGGCCAAGCGGCGCCGGCGATTTGAACGTGAGAGTGAAATCGGCAGCGTACCCGCCCGCGCCGCTCGTCGAGGCGATTGCGCCGTTGGTCGTCTCGATGCCGAGGTAAATCTCGCTGGTGCCGGAGATCTGTGCGGAAACACCGATATCCGCCGTCGGCGCGGACTGCGCGGTGGAGGCGGATACCGACACGCTGCTCACATTTGTCATGATCGAAGCGTGCACCGAGCCCCTCGTACCCGAGCCGCTGCCGGACGCGGTGGGAGGCGTGCTGGTCGTGCCAATACTGGCCGGACTGCCGGTGCCGCCTCCTCCTCCGCCGCAACCCGCCAGCAACCCAAAGGTCAGAACCAGCACCATCATGCGTCGAACAAGCATGTGCCACCCCACCGAATTATTTTCATTCTCCGGGACGCTGCGCACAGCCGTGCCGTGTGAGCTTAAAGTATCACCGGTGAAATCGCCAATCAAGGAACAAGCGCCGGGTTGGAAGCGGTCGACCGCCCGATAAATCGCATTGCCCCCCGCGGGAGCGCCGAACCTCCCGGTCGTCAGGCCGATCACCGTTGCCGCGGTACCACCTACCCGCCAGCGGCATGGCGTCGGACGGAAGTGGTCGCGAATCCCAAAAAATGGGCGCACGCCGAGCGAGCACCGGCCGACTGGGGTGATGCTTATTGACCCTGCATAAGTGCGGTAAACTTACACGACATATCTGATGTCACCGCGCTTGAAGCGCGCAGGTATGCGTCACGATTATTTTATGGATCCGGCGCAAGGTGCTCCCTGCCGGAAAGACACCCATGATCTGGTTCTGCGGCGCCGCGATGTCCGCGCATGCACATTCGCAAGTCGCCCCCTCCAGGCCTTGATCGTGCTGCCGCGACGTCAGGCTATCCTGTTCCGGCGCCGCATCCCGTCTGAGCGGGACATGGGCCGCCTGCAGCAAATCGACGTCGACATGGTGAAGCAGAGCGCTGCGGCGCTCGTGCGATCAAAAACGCAGCCGCACCCGTTGATTTTATCCTACGATTGCCACAGGTCACGCAGAGCGCCGAGATGGGTCTCCCAATTGATCGTATCGTTATGCGAATGAGTGAAGCCGATTGAGCGTTCAAAATCGACGCATGCTCTGCTGCGAAAAGCGGCGATGTAAGTGCGGCGCCAGCGGTCCAATGACGTATTGCCACCCGATCCATGAACGATGAGCTCGTCGTGGACGGTAATGTCGCCGCGCCTCAACGGCAATTCGACGATCTCGTCTTGCGGCGAGAGTTCCACGCTGAGCACGTGCGACTTGCTGCGATCCGCCCCGTGGAGCGGGCGATGGGGTCGCAAGCCCTGCTTCTGCGAGCCCGGCACCACGCGCAGACAGCCGTTCTCGGAATCCGCGTCGTCGAGCGCCAGCGAGCAGGTCGCAGTCAGCGTATCAGGCGTGCCCGTCGGCCAATAGCCGAGGTCCTGATGCCAGAAAAATTTTGCGTCGGGCTTTGCGGGACGCTTGCCGAGAAACTGATCATAATCCAGTGTCGCGCCCGGACCGATCAGTTGTCGCGCGATCGACGCCGCACGTCGCTCGAAGATGTTGTTGCGGATCGCCGGCCAATACTTCCGCGGGAGCATCGCGTTCACCAGGCTGAACTCCGTGAATGTGCGGTCGTAGGGTCCGGACATGTCGCAAAAGTCGCGGCCCATACCGGGCACTTGGCCGCTGACGAAAGTTTCGAAAACGGGCTCGATGTCCTTCAGTTCATTTTCAGTCAGCACCGATCGCAGGATGATATAGCCCTTGGCATGGAAGTCCGCGACTTCGGAATCCGAGAGGAGGTAGTCGTCGCCTCGGCGACCGTGATGGTCTGCCATCAATGCTTCTCCATTCGCGTATCAATGATGACGTGGCTCTCGGACGGAGCGAGCCCACGCCATGCAGCGTCGCTCCCCCCGCCCGTGCTGCGTTCGCTCGCTCGATGGATCCCGATGTTGCCGCAAGTGGGTTACGGGTCAATCCTGTCCCCTTGCGCACTCCAGGGACGTCGAACGGCGCTGCGGTCAGGTCGCCGAAGCAGCGGTCGCCTACGGGACCTGATGTGGCCGAAGCCGGGTGCACTCGTTCGCACCGCCTTGAACATCAGGCTCGAATTCAACCCGGCATCGCTCAGGTCGGTGGCAGTGGCGGCGCGGACAGCGCCGGTTCACACGTCAGTGCGGCGGCCAGCCAGCGGTCAATGGCCCGAGCGTTGCAAATCGAGTCCCGCTCGGTCATTCCGGGATAGGCGAAGCGTGTCTCACCCCTTAGGATTGCCCGGTTGGCTGCTTCGAACTGGAAGCTGTAGACATTCCGGCTCTCCGTTACTTCGATCGCTTCCGTCGGTCCACCGAGAGGTGTGCAGCGGATCTGCGCCGTTCCTCCGTATCGGCCGGACCCGAACCAGAACGACTCGACTTCGAGTCGGCCTCGAGTGCCTTGGATGTGCAGCACATTGTCCTGAGTCAGCGCCACGGAGCAGGACAGCTGGCCGATGATGCCATTTTCGAACCCCACCAGCGCCGTCGAGATTTCCTCCACTCCGGTCGGTCCGGGGCGTGAGATCGCTACGATCTGCAGCGGTTCGGCAAGACCGCTGGAGGTCGTGCAGCCTGCGATAAGCCGCGCCATGGACATCGGATAGCCGGCCAGATCCCGCACTGCACCGCCGCCCAGTTCCCGCTTGAAAAGGCGATGCTCGGGCAGGAACACCGGCATGTAGAAACCGAAGCTGGACTTGATCATGCGCACCTCTCCGAGCATGCCCTCTCGCACCAGGGAAAGAACGCGCGCCGTCAGCGGATGCAGCCGATACATAAACGCCTCACCGAGAAACGTCGCATGAGCCGAGGCGGCGGCGAACATCTCCTCGACCTGAGCGGCATTCATTCCCGCCGGCTTTTCGCACAGCACGTGCTTGCCGTGGAGCGCCGACTTGATGGCCCACTCGGCATGGAATGGGTGCGGCGTCGAGATGTAGATGGCGTCCACTTCGGGATCGGCGAGCAGCGCCTCGTAACTGCCGTGGCAGCGCAGACCCGCAAACTGCTCCGCCAAGCCGGCGCGACCGGGATTGCGGGTACCGATTGCGGTCACCACGCCGGAATCAGACCCCGCGGCACCGCGCAGGAATTCACGCGCGATATGGCCCGGTCCCAGAATTCCCCATCGCACCTTGTCATGTACACGCATCGCTGATCTCCAACCACGCTCGTTTGACAATCTAATCGGTGCTTAGATAAGATGCAACCCCGAACCACGCGGCCACCCGGGAAACGCATGCCAACGCCCTTCAAATTCGGAGTTTCCCTCTACAGCTTCACGGACGACTTCAGCAGCGTCATGGGGCTGGAAGAATGCTTCGATCACGTGGCCGACACCGGCGCCACCGGAATCGAGATCCTGGCGGACACCCATGTCCTCGGCTACCCCGAACCGGGCACCGCCTGGCTCGACCGCTGGTTCGGCCTTCTGGAGCGCTATCGTCTGGAGCCGACCAACCTGTGCTCCTGGGTGGACACCAAGCTGCGCCTCGGATCACCGCTCACCGTCGCAGAGGGCGCGGCCGAACTCGAGCGGGATCTGCGGCTTGCGGGACGCCTCGGATTCAAATTCCTGCGGCCGAAATTCGGCGTCGTTTCCGCCGACCTCGACCCCGACCCCATCTGGCAGGGCGCGGTTGAGCGCGTGCTCGACCTGGCCGACAATCTCGGCGTCGTCATCTGCCCCGAGATCCATTCACCCACGCCCCTCGATCATCCCGTGGTCCACGGTTACATCGAGTTCATCGAGCGAACTGGTACCAGGAACTTCGGCTTGTTGATCGACACGGGAATCTTCCAGAACCGTCCACTGCGCAGCTGGGTGCATGAGGTCCCCAAAGGGGACAGCGGCCTTGCGAAGATCCTGAACGGGATCGCCGTCAATCCGGACGAACTGCTCGGCATCGCCAAGTACATCGTGTTCGTCCAGGCCAAATTTCACCATATCGACGCTGACCTGCGGGACGAGAACATACCCTGGGAAACCGTGCTCCCGGCGCTGAAGCGGGCCGGCTATTCGGGCTACCTTTCCTCCGAATACGAAGGCGTGCGCGAACCCTGGGTGGCGATCGATCAGGTACGGCGTCAGCACGTGCTGCTGCGCAAGATCGAAGCGGAATACGACCGCGGACGAACGGGAAAACGCGCATGATGTTCGAACACCAGCTGATCCAGGCCACGGGATTTCGCAATCATGGCCCCGTCGGCGCGCGTGACGGATTCGAGATCCGACTGCGCGTGCCGAACTACCGGGGTATGCGCCTGTCGCTGCTCGACGGCATCGATGTGACCGTTGACGGGGAGTTTTTCAGCCACGAAATCACCCACCTGATACTCGGCGGCGTGACCTTCGACCTCACCGCCATGCGGGCCGCCACAACGGTACGGTGGGCGATGGAGGAGCCGGCTTCGGTGCTGGCCCTCAAGCCGGGCGGTCTCGCCCCC
>JAJZLX010000745.1 GCA_021850555.1 Pseudomonadota bacterium
GAAGCTCTGCTCGATGAATCCCCGCGGCTCGTAGGGCAACGGCTGCGGTCCGTCGGCGAAGTTAGGGTCGAAAACGTCATCCAGGCGCAACGCGATACGCCGCCTCTGCGCCGACTTCGGCCGCTGCGACCGTGCATCGTGAGCATTGCCACGGCTGGTGACGCCCACCTTCGGCCGGGACAATGCCGACGGACGCACGTCGTGCAGCCCGGTATCGTGACCGGTTGCCGACGCAAGGAGCGGCGGGCCGCCGGTTGCGGTCGCCGAGGCCACGCCATGCTTCAGATTCAGCTTTGCTGGCCGAGTCGCGTCGGTCGCTTTCGGTCGGCTGGGATGCAGAGTGTTGGACCTCTTGGCGTGATTCGATGACGCGCGCGCACCAGCCTCGGCGCACGCTCGGGGGCCGAACAACCCGCCAGCGAGAACCGCACCGAGCGCCAGCATGACCGCCACGGCGCTCGCACATTGTGAAGTCATGCGTTTCACAGCAGTGGCGTGTTCTAACACATCAATTAGCGCAAGTCGATAGAATTCGACCACGGCGGCCGTGTCCGCCGCGCCGAGCCTGGATTCGGCGTCTTGCGCCCGCGAATGCCCGCGGAGTCTGACCGCCATACCGGCTCATCAACATGGCGGCGAAGACCGACCGCACCCGGACGGTCATCTGCGGACGCTCTGTGCGCAAACCGCCGACACTTGGTGCAAACACGGCGCGCAGGTTGATGGACTCGCGTACAAACGGGCCCATGGCGGGAGCTGCCGGAGGCCTCAGCGCACATCCGCGTGGTCCGCAAGCAGCTCCTGATCGTGCGGATGCCGGGCGATATAGGCCGAGACATATGCGCATTGCGGAATGATTTTCTCGGCCCGTTGGCGCACCAGCTCCAGTGCGCCCGCGACGAGCGCCGCGCCGATGCCGCGCCCGCGAAGATCGCGGGGTACGTACGCGTACGTCAGCGTCACCACGTTGCCGGCCCGGTGGTAATCGATGAACGCCTTGGTGCCCGTCACCTCGAGTTCGAAACGCCGCCGCTCCCGCGCGTCGGTCACCGTGTTCGCGGTATGCACTGTCACACGCGTAATCCTGGCTGCAAGGCGGTGTCGGCCGGACTATCCCTTGGTCTTCAGGTTGTCCTGGTTCGCCTCGATGAAAGCCTTGATGTCCTCGGCGGCGGCCAGCAGCCGCAACCACTGCTCCTTGTACAGCGTGACGGGGAACCGTCCCATGCCGTAGACGGACAATGCGCCCTTCTCGCTGACTTTCATCGCGAGCTTGCCGCGCCCGGACTGCTTCAGGCGCTCGTTCTCGGCTCGCAGCCTCTGCAGCTCTGCGTGCAGGTCATCGGTCATTCGAGGTTTCCCGCCGGGTGGATCGCGTGGAGATTATACCGCGCGCAGGCTCGAGCCTGCGCGCGTTCTGCGGCCGGACGGCGGCGCGAACCCGCCTCTGGCTGCGCGGACGACTGACCGCAATCGGCCCACGCCGAGGCCCGCTCAGCCGAGCTTGCGCGCAAACAGCGCCTCCATGCGACCTCGGACCCTCTCCGCCGCGGCCTGCTGATAGACATCCTTGCGGCTCTGCATCGTATAGCCATGACGCGCCCCGGGGTGCCATTCGAGCTGGTAGGTGATGTTGCGCGCCTGCAGCGCCTTCTCGAGCTCCGCCATCTGCTCGGGCGTTGCCGATGGGTCCTGATCGGCGATGCCGAAGTAAAGCTCGGCTTTCACCCGATCGAGATGACGATGCGGGGAACGAGGCGCATCGGTCGCAAGACCGCCGGGATGGAGCGAGGCGACCGCGGCCACGCGCTCGCCCAGTGCCTGGCACAGCACGAGGGCGAGCCGCCCGCCCATACAGAACCCATACAGACCGATCTTGCCGGCCGCGGCCGCACTGTCGGCCGCTGCAAGCTCGAGCGCGGCTTCGATATCACGCGTGGCGAGCGCATCGGTCAATGCCGACATCGCGGCCATGATCTGCTGCCGTCCCTTCGGATCCGAAAAGTCGAGGGGGCCTTTCAGTCCGGCACGGTAGAAAAGGTCCGGCGCCAGCACGTAATAGCCCCAGCGGGCGGTACGTCGCGCGTGCTCGCGCAATTCCTCGCGCATGCCCAGGGCATCCATGAGCTGGATGACGACGGGGAACGGGCCCTTGCCTTCGGGACGGGCAATGAAAACCTCTATGATGCCGTCTGCGGTTTGAATCTTTTCGGTTCGCTCTGTCATGAGACGCTTCCTCGAAACGTAAACGGCACGCAAGTTTGCGCGCATCTTTCCCGTTGGGAAAGACGTTGCGGGCCCAAAGCCCGGCTGCGCAAATCCACTGATAGTTTTCGGCGTTTCAGATCGCCCCAACATTCACAGCGATCTAGTGCGGGCGGCGAGGCGAACGAGGACACGGGCGATCGTGGCGCCGCGCACCCTTCATCGCCGGCCGGCACGCCCCCGCGAGGCCACCGACCTTCACCACCGGCTGCCACTCCTTCGCGATGGGCGCGGGCAGCGCGAGCGCGGATTCGCCGGCCAGACGCTCCTGGCACTGATCGAATCTCGCTCGTTCGGTTGCGATGAGCCGCTTGGCCGCGTCTGAGTCACGGTCCGGGCGGCGCTTTCGGACCGCCGCAACGGATGAGGCGGGAGGCACTTCGCGGGGCGAGTCCGGCACGGGATTTTCCCCATGCGTTCCTCACGACGGCCAATGATGGCGCGTGTCAACGCTAGGTTCATGATTTCATTGGCGTCCCCAAGGGGATTCGAACCCCTGTTACCGCCGTGAAAGGGCGATGTCCTGGGCCTCTAGACGATGGGGACGCGGATCAAGTCGCTGCAGGCGGCGGACCCAGGCCGCCCCCCGCCCTGGGAAGGGCGCGCAAGCTTACACGTCCCGGGCACACCGGACAATCGCCGCGGCCGGCTCGCTCAGATGGATTGCGGCCGGCTCTGGGCAGACTGGGGGCCCTGTACCCCGGCGACGGCCGGCCGGGGCATTCCGATGAAACTCCCCCTCGGTGGCGCGGTCGAAGCGTGTGCGCTGGCTCGATGTGAGCCGGTCGAATCAAGGAGGTGCCTATGCGTAAGAAAGTCCTTGCCGTGGCCCTTGCGGGCCTAGTGCTGCCGGCACTCGCGCTGGCGGCACAACCGATACTGGTCCGCTTCGAGGGGCGGACCGTGCCCGTGCACGAGACCGTTCAGGTGACCCACACCAGCGCAGGACCGGTGCGCGTGCGCACCTGGAGCTGGCGCGGACCGAACGGCTCCGCCACCTTCGAGGTGTCCGAGAGCCGCGGGCCCGCTCCGGCCGTTCCGGCTTGGGCGCTGCAACAGCTGCGCGCAATGCAGGCGCAGATGCGGCAAATGCAGCTGATACAGGCGGCGCTCCAGCAACCGATGCTGATGCCGTCGTTCCCGATGCAAGTCTTGTTCGGCCAGCCCTTGTTCGCGCCGATGCCGGGGCTGCAGCTGCCGGTCGAGCTGCACATTCTGGAGCCGGTCATCCCATTGCGGATCGAGCCGCTGCCCGTGCGTGTCATCGCCATAGTACCCGCGCCGTCGCGCTCGCCCGCGGCGGCCCGGGCACCCGCTCGGCATAGCGGTCTACTCACTTGAAGCAGCCTCACCGGGTGGCCAGGAAGGCCACCCGGTGCCGTGGCGGGTGAGCGATCGCACCGCCCGTGCGATGGGCAGTTCCGAGGCGCTTCATCATCGTCGCATCCGCACTACGCGTCGCACGCGAGATTCTCTACACCGAAGACTTGGAGTACGGCCAACCGATCGAGCAAGCCCTCAGACTCATCAACCCGTTCCTGGATTAGATGAGGAGCCAGGACAAATTGGCGTCCCCGACGGGATGGGACTCCGTGTCACCGCGGTAAAAAGGAGCGATTCCTTGGGGGGCCTCTCGCGCGACTTCACTGGCCCTCGAGCGACGTTGAGGCGCAACTCGCTGATCGACAGGGGATTACAGGGAGAGGCTACCTCAACCGGACTCTCCGGCCGGCTCAGTGGGGGTCGTGCCCGCAGATCTTGCCTCAGCATCGAGACTCAACTCACACCCGGCTTCTGTCTGCGAGTACGCGCGGCAAACCCTATCACGATCAGGCCAAGCACCAACAAGGAAAGAGTGCTCGGTTCGGGAACAGAGGCGTACGGAAGAATACTGACCCGATCGAACTTGGCAACATCAAGGCCGCCGCTCAGACCGGAGCTTAGTCCGCCGTTGCCAGCGGCAACACCCGAGCACGTACCGGAGAGGCTGTTCTGCTGCAAAGTCACGGCACCAGTCTCTGCCAAGGACCTGCCGCAAAACTCGCTTGCGGCAGTGCCCATGGTGATGGAGTCGAGCGCCAGGATGTTGCCCGCGAATGTCGTGCTCGCATCAATGGTTGCGGAACTGCCGACATTCCAATATACGCCCGCGCCCGCGCCGGTATTGACCACCGTAACGACCGAGTCCGGCGAAGTGATCAAAGTACTCGGCATCTGAAAAACCCACGCAGCGTTGCTGTTGCCATTGCCATCGAGCGTGAGCGTGCCGGACAGGTTGGTCGTTCCCGCAGGAACCGTGTAGACGCCGGGCAGAAGCGTCAATCCGGTCAAGTCCGCGGGCTCGAGCGTGCCGGGCCCGAGCGATCCAAGGTTCGTGATCGCGGTGATGAGTTGCTGCTGCGCCGTCATCGCATTCGGGCTGCCGGTCGTCGTCCCAGCCTGCACCGTACCTCCGGTCACTTGCAGGTCCGATACAGCAACGCCTGGCGAGGAATTGAACCCGGTGATTGCATTCGCGCCACCGCTCGACCAAACGCCGACGTTTCCGACGATGGCGCTGGTCGGAACATTGGTCACCGCAGAGCCGCCGAGAACCGTGAAACTCGCCAATTCGGTCCCAAGTAGCGGCGTCGCCGATACGAGCGCAGATCTCAAGCAGCTGCCAATCACGAACGACGCAAAGAGCGCCATTGATGCATATCGCGGACACGCGCGCGGCCGGCGTGAATGTGTGAACACAGTCTTCATGATGGCTCTCCGCTTGCCTCGACAATCGCCCGCCAGATACGCGCGACCAATCCCCAGTGGACGACTTCCCGATCAATCGTCCGTCGAACGTGCTGTCTGCTGGTCGTGCCGCATGCACCCGCCCGGCGCGATAGCCGACAAATCTCGCAGAGATCACCTGCGTGGTCTGTGCGTAAACGCACACGCACTGCCGCCGCGGCAGCTTGAGCGGGAATCGACCGGCTGCGGTCCGAGCACAACGCCGCAACGTGCCGCAAGGGCGCGGCGCACGGTGCGCAGCCATGCGTACGCCAGCGCACTGACAGACGGATCGTCCACGGGCAGACTTCGACCATCGCTCGTGCGCATTGACCTACGATCATGCAATCCGTCACGGTGATGCTGGTATGTGCGGCCGGTGCCTTCGCCGTCTGCGTCGAGGATCGCACCGATCGCGAACCCCAGCACCGGACTGTTCGAACCAAGGTACCGTCTCATGTCGTCAGAAATTCCGGGGATCCTTGATTCGTCCGAGCAGACGTCCGGGCGATCTGCCGCATCATGCGCGACCGACGCCAGGGGATTTCGCCAAAGACGCTTTGGCCTCCCGGCCGTTGCGGTGAGTGAATTGCTTCCTACGTCGAGATCCGGCGGAGCGCCCCTCCCGGGACGTTCCAGAACTGGCGAGAAATGCGTCACGATTCGCACTATTCGCACTACAGGTGCATGGAGTGCGAGATTGGCGCATGACCGGTCCGGTGCGGATCAAGTGTTCGATTCGTCTCTCGTGCGGTCCGGGCTGAACAGGAAAGGTGCAACATGGGCTTAATCTTGGTGGTGATATTGGTCATTCTGCTACTCGGCGGTGGCGGCGGTTATTATGGCTACAGACGCTACGGCGGAACGGGACTCGGTGGCGCGTTAGCGCTGGTACTGGTCATTTTGCTTGTTCTGTGGCTGTTTAGTGGATTCCATTTCCAACACTGACCTGCGCAAGCGGGTCAGGTCATGTGCTGCGCAAGAGACGGATAGTTCGCGGAGCGTCGCCGCTGTTCGTGCTGGTGGACACCAGACCCGCTGCTTGCAAAACCCTCGGGGTGATCGCCCTCAGGTGGCGGCCTTCAGGTGATGCAACAGCCCGGTCTGCACGTCACGATTTGCGGACAAGGTCAACGTGAGGCGGTCTTCGGTGGCTGTCAATCGGCCGGCCCGGTAAATCAGCCTCATCCTGCGGGTGCCGGGACGCACGAACGACCACCACGGGGCGCGCTGTGAAGAACACGCAGTCCATGCGCACCTCGCAAATCACGTGGGCAGGATTTGGCGGATTTCCCTGATGCAGGTGAGCATGAAGGCGCGGGCGCCGCTGGAGTCGTGGACGTTGCCGGGACGGTGCCATACATCAAGCACCTGGCCGGTCTGGGCCACGGTGCAAAACGGCGGGTGGTAGCTCCGCGTCCCTTTTACGTGGATTCGGCCGCGCTCGTGCTGGCTCCGCATGGCTGAGGCGCTATCCAGAATGAGCCCGCCTCTGCTTGCGAAAAGCATCCCTCTGGACATGACACTCGCATAGGAGCAGACGAACCATCCGACGGCGTGGTGACGTGGCGCGCGGGCGCTTTCGAGAATGAGCGGGTCTTTGCTTGCCAGAAGTGACCCGTTGACGTATTGCCTCACCTGGTGCAATGTTGTGTGTGTGGATCGCCAATGAACGGAGATTACGACGTAGCACCGATACACACGTTCGCGCGCGCGAAAAGCTGGGATGGCTGGAACGCTTCTACCCGACGGTGACGAGCGAAGACTTCTACCGGAAGATAGACGCGAAATCAGCTCAGCGCACGAGTCGCCGGAGGTGTTTCGGCGCCGCTACGATGACGTCCATCCGCACGGCCGCGCAGCCAGTGCGGACGGGTACGTGGTGACGTCAGCGGACGTGTACATTCCCGCCACGCCGGAGCAGCTGACGACTGCGGCCCTACAGCTCCGCGTGAGGGTCCATCCGATGAGCGGCTGCTCGCCACCCCTCGTCGATGCCCTTGGACGATGTTCCGCCTCAAGTGCTGCGATTCGGTACCGTCCTTCATGCGTTGCCCGTCCGGGCGGCGCTGGCGCGACGCTGATTGACGCCAAGCGCGACTTCACGTATTTTACGTGAATGGTAGCTAAAGCGAACATCACGGTAGCGATCGAGCCCGGGCTTTTGAAGAAGGCGCGGGCAGTGGCTGCACGGCGCGGGCAAAGCGTGAGCGCACTGCTGGCAGATGAGCTGCGCGAGCTTGTCGATGAAGACGCGCGGTATGCATCGGCGCGCAGGCGGGCGCTGTCGCTCTTTCAGAATCCTCTGTCCCTAGGGGGAG
>JAJZLX010000378.1 GCA_021850555.1 Pseudomonadota bacterium
CGCCCAGGCGCACATGGTCGCCGGCACCGATGCGCGCGTGCTCATCACCGGGGAGAGCGGCACCGGCAAGGAACTCCTCGCCAAGGCCATTCACCTCGCGAGCCCGCGCCGCAACAAGCCGTTCGTGGCCATCAACTGCGGCGCCATGGCCGAGAACCTCCTCGAGTCCGAGCTGTTCGGCCACGAGAAAGGCGCCTTCACGGGCGCGACCCTGCAGCACCGCGGCCTGTTCATGGCCGCCGACGGCGGCACGTTGATGCTGGATGAGATCGGCGACATGCCGCTTCGCCTTCAGGTCAAATTGCTGCGCGTGCTGCAGGAGGGCCTGATCCGCCCGGTGGGCGGCACGCAGGCCCTGCCCGTCAACGTGCGGGTCATCTCCGCCACGCACCGCGACCTGCAGCAGCTGCTCACCCAGGGGCAGTTCCGCGAGGATCTGTACTATCGCCTCAACGTGGTGCACATCGAGATGCCCGCCCTCAACCGGCGCCGCGAGGACATCCCGCTGCTCGTGGCGCACTTCCTGGCGCAGATCGCCGGGGAGAGCAGCCAGCGCAAGATCTACGCCCCCGAGGCGGTGGAGCTCCTCGCGACGGCCGACTGGCCGGGCAACATCCGCCAGCTGCAGAACGTGGTGCGCCAGAACGTGGCCCTCTCGCAGACGCCGATCATCCCGGTGGAGCTGGTGCAGCAGTCCTTGGGCGGCGCCCCGGGGCATCTGCCGTCCTTCGATGAGGCCCGGGACGAGTTCACCCGCAGCTACCTCTCGCAGATCCTGCAGATCACCGGCGGCAACGTCACCCAGGCCGCGCGCCTCGCCAAGCGCAACCGCACGGACTTCTACAAGTTGCTCGCGCGCCACCAGCTGACCGCCGAAGAGTTCAAGCAGAAATAGCCCCCCCAGGTGACGGGCCAAAGTGTGAGGCCCGTCACAGATTTGCACCTCGAGGCCCCGCTCGGGCGGCTGCAGCGCGCCTCGGGGACACGGGCGCGCGCCCATGGGGTTAAGCTGTCACGCAATGGTCACGGGGGCGCCCTAGAGTGAGCCTATTGCGATATACTTCGCAGCCCGGTCGGTACGGCAGTGGATGCCGTGCAATTTTAAGGAGTGGCGCAGTGTGCGTCGATGAGAAGAATTTGAGGTATTCAGACCGCCATGAAACCTGAACAGACTCAGCCCGAGGAGCGCAACCTGAGCCCCCCGGATGCGGCCGACCAGTCCCCCACCACCAAGGTCCGCAGGCTCCGCCCCGTGAACGCCCCCTCCGCCTGGGACCCCTACGAGGTGTGGCGGACGCGCGTCAAGCCCAAATACCCGCACGAGCAGCCCGAGTAGGCCCGCCGCAGGGCGCTCAGCGCCCCTTGCCCAGGAACACGACCTCCGCGGTCTGCAGCAGGATCGCGAGGTCGAACAGCAGCGTGTTGTTCTTCACGTAGTACAAGTCGTACTGCAGCTTCTCGAGCGCATCCTGCTCCGAGGAGCCGTAGGGATAGCACAGCTGCGCCCAGCCGGTGATGCCGGGTTTGACCGAGTGGCGCTCGTGATAGTAGGGAAGGCGCTCGGCGAGCTCCGCGACGAACTCCGGGCGCTCGGGCCTCGGCCCCACCAGGCTCATCTGCCCGCGCAGCACGTTCAGCAGCTGCGGCAGCTCGTCGATGCGCACCTTGCGGATGAACGCCCCCACCCGCGTCACGCGCGGATCGTTCTTCGCCGCCCACTGCGCCTGGCCGTCCTTCTCGGCATCCACCCGCATGCTGCGGAACTTCAGCAGATCGTAATGCCGGCCCAGCAGCCCCACCCGCCGCTGGCGGTAGAAGACCGGCGCTGCCCAGCCGTCCTCGAGCTTGATCGCGATCGCGCTGGCCAGCATGAACGGCGAGGCGACCGCCAGCACCGCGAGCCCCGCCGCAAGGTCCAGTAATCGACCGGTCAGCCGCCGGAGGGGGTCACGCCGAAAGCCTTCCCCGAAGATCATCCACGCCGGGTTCAGGATATCGATGCGCACGCGCCCCGTCTCGCGCTCGAGGAAGCTCAGCTGCTCGGTGACGTCCACCCCCGCCAGGCGGCACTGCAGGAGCTCCGCGATCGGGAAGCCCCGCCGGCGGTCGTCCATGGCCACCACCACCTCACTCGCGTCCAGCCGCGCGCAGAGGCGCACAAGCCCCTCTGAGGGCTCCAGGAGCCCGTCCGTGACCTCCCGCCGCTCTCCCGGCGCCGGGACATAGCCGACCACGAGAAAGCCGCGCCGGTCCGAGCGCCGGCGGATCCCCGCGATGGCGGCCGCCGACTTGCCCGCCCCGTAGACGAGCACGCGGCGCTTGAGCAGGTTCTCGTCCACCACCCGGGAAAAGATGGAGCGGGACACCAGCATGCCGAAAAAGGCGCCCGTCGTCGCCAGGCCCACCACGCCCCGGCCGATCCACAGATTGGGAATGAGGTAGAAGAGCGCCGAGGCGACCACAAAGGCCATCAGCACGGCCAGGATCAGCCGCAGCGCAATGCCAAACAGCCGTGCCCGCTGCCGGGCACTGTAGAGGCCGAAGGCGAGCAGGCACAGCACCATGACCGCGCTGAACAGCAGCGCGCGGGGCCAGAGCGCCGCTTCGAGCGCCTGATCATCCGCCAGAAAACTGAGCGAACCGTGGAATCGCACCAGCGCCGCCGCGTACACCGCGGCGAAGAACACCAGGGCCTCGATGAGCGCGAGCGCGGCCATCGAGGCGTAGACGTAGTGTCCAAAGACGCGGATGCGCAAAGCTCCCCCTTGCTCCGGGTTCCTCGAGATCGGACGGTACGGCGCCTGCAAGCGGTGCCGGGATAGACCCGGCGGAGCGCCCTCGGTTCAGGGCGCGAAGTCTACCGGCTGATGGTTAAATGTAAAATGAACCACACCGGGCGCCGTGCGCCATGTCACGATTTGCGAACGCCGCCGAAGCGGGGAGCTCCACTGGCCGAACGTGGGTGGACTCACGCGCCGTGGCGCCCGGCTCGTTCACGAGCGGAGCGTGGGTTGCCGCGGACCCGTGCGTCGGCGCCCGCTTGCAGCAGATCAGGCCGCCCCCGCCGGCACGGCAGTCCTGTCGAGCCACTTCAGCCACCGCCTCGACAGACGGATCACCGGGTGCTCGACCCAGATGGAGGCGAGCACTCCGGCACCGGTGCCCACCACGCACAAGACAAACCACAGCGGCAGCGCATCAGCGGGCGTCAGGTGAACCATGCGCGAGATGAAATGGAATGCGATGCCAATCGCGACCAGGTGCACGAGGTATACGGAATACGATGCGCGTCCGAGCACGCCGAGGACTCTCGGCACCTTCAATTGTCCGGACCGCTCGCGCTCCACCAGGCCGACGATGACGAGCGCCGCGCAGGGACCGTAGACCAGCCTCGCCGTCATCCCAAATCCGTTCAGGATGCCGAGCACCTCCGCGATGCCGGCCGCCGCAAACAGCACGATCCCCGTGAACAGCATCACCGCGCTGCCCGGGACGCGCCGGTGCGTCATCAGGTATGCGCACCCCATCCCCATGAAGAACTCGAGACAGTACGGCGACGTCAGGGTGGCTTGTGGCCCGTGCGCAAGGAAGAGCGGATGCGTCACGTGCCCGACGATGACCAGCAGCGCCCAGATCGCGATCACCCACACTCCCACCCGCCGGCTCAAGATCAGCGTCGCGAAGACGACGTAGAACAGGATTTCGAAGATGAGGGTCCAGGAGCCGCCGACGATGATGGGCGACATGAGAGGCAGCAGAAAGGCCTCCGAGAAGAGCCTCCCCGCCCCGGGATCCCGCAGCGGATGAAACAGCCAGGTGTCGGCCAGATAATAGGCGAGCACGATCCAGTAGAACGGGAAAACCCGCGTAAAGCGGCGCTGAACGTAATGGCCCAGCCTGCCGGGACTTCCGATGTCCTTGTAGTGGACGAAGGTGATGATGAACCCGCTCAGGACGAAGAAGAAATCAACGCCCGCATGCCCGAAGTGCGGCACGCCCCACAGGATGGAGCCGCCCACATTGCCTTCGACGTGCAGCGCGGTGTGGTAGAAGACGACGAGAAGCGCGGCGACGCCGCGTGCGGCCTCGACGCCGCTCAGCCGTGCTCTGGGGAGCGAAGCAGTCGAGGTGGAGCTCATTTCCGTTCGAATCCTCCGGCATCGAGCACGCTTGCCTCACGTGCACGTGCGCGGTCCAGGGCCACTCGGGCTTTGGAGCCTCTCATACCCCGTCGCTGCTGGCAACCGATCGGTTCCGCAGATTTTGCCGCGATGCGCTGGATCTCCATGACTCACGCGTTCCCGAGCGCAATCCGGATGAGGGAACCTCTCGGTTGCCGAGCTCCCGTGTCAGGGCAGCTCCCGGCGCGACACCTCGGCCGCCGTGGACCTCGCCCCAAATGGGAAACGCCGCTGGGCTACGCACCACCGCCACGACAGCACTCACGAGGCGGCTGCGCTGTGCAGCGGTCTGCGCCTCGAACCGATATGCTATCGTTTTCACTATGAACCCGTGGTGCCTTCAGAAATACGCAGGTGAGGAGCCATACGTCACGGTGACACGGCCTGGCCCCCGGACCGATCTTAAGCGAAGCGCCCAATGCGACCGCTCGAGCCCAATAGACGCGCGCCTGCCGCCCGGGGCTCACTTTGCCCATCGGGGACCCTTTCTGCGCGCAACAGTGCAATGACCAACGGCTCTTCGGCCGCCCGATACGGAGACATTCACGTGATAAAGCTGCGCAAGTGCCGAGTCGGTGTGGTGGGACTCGGATACGTCGGCCTGCCACTCGCGGCCGAGTTCGGCAAGCATTTCGAGACCATCGGCTTCGACGTCAAGGCCGATCGAATCGCGGAACTCAAAGCCGGCCGCGACAGCACCCTCGAGGTCGGCCCGGATGAGCTCGCGGCCGCCACGCGGCTCTCGTTCACCTCGGACCTTGCGGACCTCAAGCCCTGCCGGGTCTACATCATCACGGTGCCGACACCGATCGATACCTACAAGCGGCCGGACCTCAGCCCGCTCATCGCGGCCAGCACCAGCGTCGGCAAGGTCCTGAAAAACGGCGATGTGGTCGTCTACGAATCCACCGTCTACCCCGGCTGCACCGAGGAGGTCTGCGTTCCAATCCTGGAGCGGGAATCGGGCCTCACCTTCAATCGCCAATTCTTCGTCGGCTACAGCCCGGAACGCATCAATCCCGGCGACAAGGAGCATCGCCTCCCGACCATCAAGAAGGTCACCTCCGGCTCGACACCGCAAGCGGCCGAGTTCGTCGACTCCCTGTACCGCTCGATCGTCGCCGCGGGCACGCACAAGGCCTCCAGCATCAAGGTGGCCGAGGCCGCCAAGGTCATCGAAAACACCCAGCGCGACGTGAACATCGCCCTGATCAACGAGCTTGCCCTCATCTTCGCCCGCCTCGGCATCGACACCGAGGAGGTGCTGCAGGCCGCGGGCTCCAAGTGGAATTTCCTGCCGTTCCGCCCCGGGCTGGTCGGCGGCCACTGCATCGGCGTCGACCCGTACTACCTGACGCACAAGGCCCAGGAGATCGGCTACAACCCCGAGATGATCCTCGCTGGCCGCCGCCTCAACGACAACATGGCGCTCTACGTCGCCGGCGAGATCGTCAAGCTCATGACCCGCAAGCGCATCCACGTCAACGGCTCGCGCGTGCTGGTGCTCGGCATCACTTTCAAGGAGAACTGCCCCGACATCCGCAACTCGAAGGTCGTCGACGTGGTGCGGGAACTAAAGAAATACGGTGCCCAAATCGATATCCACGACCCGTGGGCCGATCCGGACGATTGCCGGCACGAATACGGGCTGCGCCTCACCCGTTCGCTGCAGAGAAACGGCTACGATGCCGTGATCGTGGCCGTGGCGCACAGGCAGTTCCGCGAGTTCGGCGCAGCGCAGGTGCGCAAGCTCTGCCGCAGGAACCACATCATCTATGACATCAAGCACGTGTTTCCGGCAGGGGAAGTCGATGGCAGACTGTAGCCACCGGCGGAGATTTCGCCGAGAGCCCTGCCACCGTACAAATCACCATCGGCATCCGCAACCAAGAGTATTGATCCGTTATCGTCAATTGTGGCGCAGGGAAGCGACGCCGCGCAGCGGAACTGCCTCCATACCATCAAGCAAAACAATCTCCGAAAATACGAGCGCGGCACATCTTATCGCCGTTCAAATTCATAATTGAATGCTTGGATGTCCGAGGCATACATCTCGGCCACAAGCTCTCTAAGTTCCTTGTCGTAGTAAGAAGAATAATGCGCCTGAGAGCCTCTTCTGTTCCTTGAAGAAAGGCCCCTTATTATCGCCTTTGCGCCTTCCCCTTCACTGATCTGGTTTCTGACAGGCAGTAGAGCGTCCTCGATGGAAAGCTTTGCGCAGACGTGATTGAAGTCGCTCTGAAGACTTTCAAATCGACCGACAAAATCCACCAACGGCTTACCGTTCTCATCAAGTATGAATTCTGACTGCGGCATGATATGCCGATACGAATCCGAGTATCGACTTCTCGACGGTAGTCCGGCCGTCACAAACTCCCGAAAAGCATACTTTTTGTAATACTGCCGGTAGCGATATTCGGAAACTAGGCGCGCCCACGGATTCCTTACGAACGAGAACTTAAAGTGTGCACTGAATTCGACCGCGGTAAGATATCCGCAATCGACATACTCCTTCGCCGTCAGATGAGCCAAGCGCTCCGGGCCGCGCTTTGGGTCTGGATTCTCTCGCAGAAGTAACGAGTCTCTTTGCTCCCAGGGCAGGCCGTGTAGGTTCAAGAAGAACTGCTCGATGCTTTGCCCTGCTGTTTTTTGAATATGGATGAAGACACAACGATACTTCTCTGAAATCATTTTCCGTTCACTCGTTCCCGGCAGGCGAACAGTGCGCACAATAACTCAGTTTCTGCACATAGACGATGTAATCTGCCGCTCATTTCCAGCCGGCCAGGATTACGCAAATCGGCCACTCGGATGTGTTGAGTTCGATGAGCCTCTGGCATGCACCGCTGGGTGACGGTAATTATCGCCTCGATACCTCGGTAACCCTGCGATTGCTCTCACCTCGTCGCGAGCGCACTGGGTTGCGCGGCACCAATGACTCGCGCTGTCAAGAGCGCCAATGCCACACAAGTCACACCCGTGCCGGAATGATCGTAAGGACTCCGTAATCCGCGTGCTTCCCGGTTTCGGCTGAACGGGCGATTCTCTCGGTCGCGGCGCTTTTGCCGCGTACGGAGAGCGCGATGAACG
>JAJZLX010000259.1 GCA_021850555.1 Pseudomonadota bacterium
CCGTCGTACGTCTTGCTCTGCGGGGTTGCCGTGATCGTCAAGCTCGCCGGCGTGATCGTCCCCGCCGCGGTCACATAGGCGACGTTATAGTCCGTGATGTACCCGACGCTGCCCGCGGCAAAACTCGCATTGCTCAGTGCCGCCGCGACGTTAAGCGTGGAGCCGTCACTGCCCAGCGCGTGCGGACTGGCGTACAGCTCGGCCAGCGCCGCATTGGAGAGCGTGTCCGTCGAGGCGAGCCCCGTGACCGTCGCCAGGCTCGCCGCGCTGTCCGTCCCGTCGTAAATCTTGCTCTGCGGGGTTGCCGCAACCGTGAGATCGGCCGGCGCGATGGTACCGCTTCCCGAGAGACTGGCCACCGTCAGTCCGGCGACGGCCCAGTTGGCGCCGTTCGCTGAGAAATTCGCAGTCGACCCGAAAGCGACCGTGACCGCGCTGCCATTGGCTCCCAGCGCATGCGGCGAATTGAATGTCTCGCCATTGATCGCCAGGTTCGCAAAGCTTATGTTGTTCCCATCCGAAATGCTTTCCGAGACACTGGCGCCACTGACGGTGACGTGCCCCGTCGCATTATTGTTCCCGTCATAAATCTTGGTCGCCGACACCGTTCCAGCCACCGTGACATCATCCACGCTTCGGTAATAGAAATTCCGCGCGCCGGGGACGGCTCGGCCGACCGCGGTGAAATTCGCATCGTACGTCTTGTATTGCGTCGCGGCACCGGCCCCCGAGAGCTTCGCATCCAGCACGGAGGTATTGGGATCTCCGGAGAAGATCACGACCGATCCGTTGGCTCCAGCCGACACCGGGGACGTGAGTGACACATCGCCGCCGCCGGCGTTCCCCGCCGCCGTGGCGCTTCCGGCCGCAAGAACGACCGCCGCGTTGCCGCCGCTCAGATTCACCGCCCGATCGATGCCGAGAGACCCCGTGCTGAGGGCGGAAAAGGAGCCATTTCCGGTGATTCCAGACGTACAGGCCGCCACGGTGCTCAAATTGACCGCCGCACCATAGTTGACGATCAGCGCGCCATCATCGGTCACGGCGCCCGTACCCAGGGTGCCCGACGCGCCGCCATCACCGACCTGCACTGTTCCGGCGCTGATGTTCGTCACGCCGCTGTACGTGTTGTCCGCCGTAAGCACCAGAACGCCGCCGCCCGCCTGCGTCAGGCTGCCCGCGCCGCCGATGACCTGCGATTCGGTCAAATTTCCCGACAGATCGAACACGAGTCCCGTCCCGTCCGTCACGGCACCGGCGCCCAGACTGCCCCCGGAACCTCCGTTTCCAACCTGCAGCGTGCCCGCACCGATGGTGGTGGTCCCGTAACTGTTGTTTCCGGTCAGCACCGTCGTGCCCGTCGAGTCCTGCGTCAACCCGTAAGCCCCGGAAATCACCCCCGCGACCGTGACGGTCCCGGCGCCACCGCCGATGGCCAGATTTCCCGTCAAACTGACATTCGTATTGATCAGGACGCTTCCGGCGCCGCCGGTGATCGAGGTGCCCGAGGCATATATCGGACTGCCATTGACGACGATCGCCCCGCCCGACAGAGCATCCAACGTCAGCGGCTCGGCGGCGCTCAGTCCGAAGGATCCATAGCCGGACTGCGCCGCCGGCGCATTGAGGGTCAGGGTGCCCGCCGAGCTCGAGAAATTCCATACCCCGACGCCGTCGACGAAGTCAAAAGGGGATTCCCATACATCCGCGTTGCTCCGCACGTTGAGAGACACATTGCCGATCGTCGCCACTACGCCGCTCGCGTTCTGCAGGAAGGGGACATCCGGGGCCACATTGCTGATCGAAGACGTCAGCGACAGATCCCCTTCACCGAGATCATTGAGCGTCACGTTGCCATTGAAGATGAACGAGCGCCGGCCTCCGCCGGTGGTTCCGGCGAGATTGCCGAGCAGGGAAACGTTTCCAATGCTGTTCAGCTCCGCGCCCGATGCGAAGTCCATCGCCACGCCCTTGGTGTCGAGACCGTTGCCGAGCACCTCAAGCGATCCGCCGAGGGCGTACATGTTGTTGTACCCGGAGATGCTGACCGCGGTGCCGCCGACGCTTGATCCGACCAGGGTCACATTCCCGCCGAGCACGTCGACCGCCGCGCCATTCAAGACCAGTTGCGAGGAGCTTCCCTGGGTCGAATTGCCCGTCAGATCGAATGCCAGCATTGCGCCGCTGACAGTCACCGCCCCCGTGCCCATGCTGCCCGCGGCCCCGCCGTCGCCGACCCGCAAGGTTCCGGAAGTGACGGTCGTCGTTCCGGCGTATGAATTATTGGCCGCCAACGTCAGCGTGCCGACACCCGCCTTGGCGAGATTTCCAGACCCGGAGATGACGCCTGTTGCAAGGAGGTGCACGCCCGATATATTCGGTGTGAAGGTCGAAGTCGTACCGGCACCGAGCGTGACGGTACCCGTCAATGTGACCGTAGTGTTGCCCGCCGTCGCCACATCGCTCATCCCGGCGATATTGGAGGCGATCACTGCGATGCCCGAGCCCCCGGAGCCGCCCGCCCCGGCGGAGCCCGCGCCGCCTCCCCCACCGCCGCCGGTGTTGGCCTGCCCCGACTGCCCGGCGGCCCCGGCGTCCTTGACGCCGCTGCCGCCGCCACCCTCGCCGCCGAGCCCGAAACCGTAGTCCCGGTTGACGGTCGAGCAATAGTACCCGCCACCTCCGCCACCACCCGCGTAATAGGTGTCGACCCCGGTCAGGTTCGAGGCGATGCCGCTGCCACCCGCTCCGGCCGCCGAGCTGCCCGCATTCGAGCCGGCCGCTCCCGCGCCGCCGCCGCCGCCCGGAATGGGGTAGCCCCCCGAGAGCATGGCCGCGCCGCCACCGTATCCCTGACCTGCGAGTCCGGTGCCTCCGCTACCGTTGCTGCCGCCCCCGCCGCCCGAGCCGCCATTCTGACCGACGGTGAGACTGATATTGGAGCTCGCCTGAGCGCCACCGCCGCCGCCCTCGGCGCTGAGGCCGTCGAAAGTGGTGTTGCCGCCATTGCCGCCAACCGTGCTTCCCGTTCCGCCCGCGCCGCCGGCGCCGACATTCACCGACAAGGAGCCGTTGCCCGCGCTCGCCGAGCCCTGCAGCACTCCGCCCGCGCCGCCGCCACCGCCCCAGTTCTCGCCCGCGCCGCCGCCGCCGCCGACGAGAAGATAGGTCGCGGTCTTGCTCGCGGCCCACGCCGAGGTATTGAGCGTTCCGCTGGCGTCGAAGATGTTTATGACCTGCACGCCGTTCGAGCGCGTGAGTGTGCCGCCGGTGGCGATGCCGTCCACCCCGCCCGCCAGAACCGTCCCGCCGTTGAGGATGAAGTCGTTGCCGAGCGTGCGCGCGAGACTGGAATTCGTATAGATCGAGAAGACCGCGCCGCTGTCGACCGTCACGGTGCCGGTGATCGATCCTGTGCTGTAATCGTTGAGCGTGCCGGACTCGGCGATGACATTGCCGGTCACCGTCCCGAGAATGCCGCCGGTGGCGGATTGGTTGAAAATGAGGTTGCGCGCGGTCCAGGAGCCTTCGATGCCGACATTGGCCGCGATGAGCGTGATGTTGTAACCGGCGTCGTTGACCACGACGTTGCTGTCGGAGTAGATATCCCCGCTCGCATCCAGCGTGACGTTGGCGCCCGTCAGCGCCGAATCGCGCACATACGAGCCGCCGCCACCGGTGACGGGCGTCCAGGTGTTGGAGGCATTGGTGGCGGTACTGCTGCCGCTGTTCGTGACCACCAGATTGTCCGGATCGATCAGCCACTGGCCGCTCGTGCCATGGGAATGCGCGATGACCGTTCCGGCGATCTGGACGCTGTGCCCCGAGGTCTCCAGGAACCCGCCGTTGCCGTGCGAAGAGGAGATGTCGATGGCGGAGGACCCGTCGACGATGGTCCTGTTCGCGAGCGTCACGCACATCAGGCTCGCGACCTTGCCGAGCTTGTCGCCCCCCACGATCACCGTGCCGCCGCCGCCGGCGCCCGAGGCATCGATGCGACTGCCCTCGAGCACCGAGACCGTCGAGCCCGCCAGCACGGCTGTGCCGCCCCGCGCTGCGGTTGAGGCGACGTTGAGCGTCGAGCCTTGCATGCTCAGCCCGGCGCGTGCGCCCCCGGCAAGGATCGTTCCCCCACCGCTTGCCCCGCCGGCGTTCACCTGCGCATCGTAGAGCGTCACTTGACCGCCCGTCAGGCTGACCTCGCCCCCCTTGCCCTTCACGGACGAAACCGTGAGATCGGCGCCATCAAGGCTCACCGCGCCGTTCCCGCCGTCGACGGCGATCCGCCCTCCCGATCCGCTGCCCGATCCGGCCTGCACGACACCGGTGATGTTGATCGCCTGCCCGAGCAGGCTCTGGGCCGTGTCGGCCGAGATGAGCACCCGCCCGCCACCCGTGCCCGCCGCGCCAGTGGCCCGGATCGTCCCGCTGTCCAAGACGCCGGCGTTTGCGACAGCCCGATCCAGCCTCACAGAGACGAGCTGACCGTTGGCCAGGGCAAGCGTCGCCTCATCGCCCGCGGCGAGCGCCACCGCGCCTCCAGGGGCGTCGATGCGGCCGCTGTTGCTCACCCGGTCCCCGACGAGGGCCACCCAGCCGCCCGGGGTCGTATTCAACGACCCCTCGTTGTCCACCAGGCCCGCGCCGCGAGAGCCGCCCGAGAGCAGCAGGCTCGCGCCATGGACCATGAAGGCGCTCGGGGCGATGTCATGTGTCGTCGCGAGAAGCGCCGCGGTGTCCACCACCGCGCCCCTGCCGAACACCACCCCTTGGGGATTGACGATGAATACCTGGCCGTTGGCGGTGAGCTTGCCGAGAATCCGCGTCGTGCCCGTCAGTCCCACCACCCGGTTCAGCGCCTGCGCCGTGCTCGAGGGCTGCACGAACTGCACCGCATCGCCGGCGCCGATGTCAAAGCTCTGCCAGTCGATCGCCGCCCGCTCGCTCGACTGCTCGATCACCATCTGATCGGCCGAGGGGGTCGCGATCGCAGCCGCCCCTGCCACCACCCGCCCGCCGGCGGGCAGGAGCGATGCAGCCTGACTCGTCGCTGCCCGGCCTGCTGCCGCGAGCGCCGTGCCGAACGGCCAGCAGGCCGACCCCAGGCTCGCGACCAGCAGCGCCACGGCGCTCACACGCGCACCGCCTCGCGCTCGGCCCCTTCCCTTGCCGCGCGCGCTCGTCAGCTCCGCGACCGGAACCAGCATTCCGCGCGCCTCGTCAAACACCAGTCTGTAACACTTGTTCATAGATCCGCCTCGAAACCCTCGGGGCCGGTCAGCTCGCCGGCGCCCCGACCCGCGGGCCTGCCGCGCGTTACGCAACCCTCAGGGATCGCCCCGTCTGCGCCCGTGCCCCTGCGCGGCCGCGCGGCGGCCTGTGCGCGGCAGCGCCCTCACCGGCGCCCAAGCGCTCATCGAGCAGCTGCGCGAGCCTGTGGCCGAAGAGCTCCGGCCGGCCCTGAAACAGTCCCTGCAGGGACGCGGGGCCGCTGAGCTCGCGCGAGAGCCGCCAGCGCGTCCCGTCATCGCCGATGAGGCGCAGCGCCGCCTCGATGTACTCCTCCACGGTGTGCGCAACGAGCTCACGAGGCCAGCCCAACCGTCCGAACAGCCCCTCGTCGATGTGCTCGAACACCTCCGGGCCGCTCTTGCACACTCCGATGAGCCCCGCGCTCACGGTATCGACGATCCCATTGGTGTTGCCGAAGGGAAAGGGGTTGAGAAACAGGTCGCAGCCGGCGATCACCCGCATGTACTCGCCATAGGGCTGCTGGCGGTGCACCGTGGCTCGATCGCCGAGGAACTGCCGCACCACCCGCGCCACTTGCAGGTACGTGAGGCCCACGGCCTGGCCGACGAGGAACTCGAAGTGCACCGGCCGGCCGGCCCGCTCGGCGATCCGCGCACAGGCCCCGAGAAACCCCGGATTGAGCTTCATGGTGGTCGCCGCCACCGCGATCCGCACCACCTCCGGTGCGCTCTGGCGCCGCTCGATCTGCGGGCGCAGATCGAGCCCGGTGCCGGCCGCGGACGGCCGGTACGGCATGCCGTCGGGAGGCAGCCGCAGGAGCTTCTCGCTGAAGCAGGCCGGGTCCCCCACGTAATCCTCCTCGACCACCACGTAGTCGATCTGATCGGAGTGGCTGGTCGCCGGATGCCCCAGCGCCATCGCCTGCAGCGGGGCGATGCGCATGTTCGCCAGAAACATCGTGAGCGGGTGCATCCCGACGCTCGGCATGTACAGCGCATGCGCCCCCTGGCGCTCGGCGACCTCGCGCACGTGTGCAATCTGCGCCAGCACATCCGCACCCGGACACACGATGAACTCATCGAACACCGCGCGGCCCGCCGCATCCACCGACTTCGGGCCCATCCCCACGGTGCGAAAGCGCTCGCGCGCCGCCTCCAGGGTGCGCGAGTGCGTGCGATAGATCGAGTGGCTGGCGCTGAACCATTCCAGCACCACGAGCAACACGGGCTTCTCCCCGCCGCGGGGTGGCTGCGGCGCCGGCAACGGCGCGGCAAGCCCGCGCTCGGCGAGCTTGCGCCGGATCAGCCGGTTGATGCCGCGCTTGATGTCATGTCGATCGGGACGGTCCGCGTAGCTGCAGTGCATGTACACATCGTGCAGAATGCCGACCGGCAGCTCCTCCAGGTCCTCCATCTGCTCGAGCTTGCGTGCGAGCCACGGCAGGATCACCTCGCGCTTGCCGTGCGCGGCGGGTGAGCCGAGGAACCGCGGGGCGAGCAGCGCCAGCGCGAGCCCCACCGCCAGGGGCCGGCTGCTGCGGTAGAGCGCATCGAGATCGAGCGGCAGCTCCGCATCCGGCCCGTACAGCAGGCAATACTTGGCGAGATCGCGCGCCGCGACGTCGCAGCGCTTCTCGACCCCGGAGCCCGCGTTGTTCATTGCGCGAAGAATCGCGTCGGCGTTGCGGAACGGGCTGGCGGAAAAAATCGCGCTCAGCCAGCGGTGCCGATGCAGCAGCTGCTCGAGCCCCCCATCGCTCAGGCGAAACTCCGGGTCCGAGAACAGACAGCCGATCGCCCCGGCGATGCGCGCGAGCAGATGCTCGTCGGCTTCCTCGCCCGAGAGCAGCACCCCCGTGGGCGTGGCGTGAAAGTCGCTCCCGGCCGCGCCGGCGACGCCGTAGTGGCTGTCGAGGCTGCCGAGCAGCTCCAGAAGCTCCCGTGCGGCGAGCTCGCGCTCGCGCCGGTAGGCGTGATACTCGAAGCGCCCCAGATCAAAAGCCAT
>JAJZLX010000693.1 GCA_021850555.1 Pseudomonadota bacterium
GGAGCGGCTGCAGGAGGCGGCCAAGCAGGGATTCCGGCTCGCCGTCGTGCCGCGCGAGAACGCTCCGCGCAAGCACATCGAGGGGCTCGGGGTGATCGCGGTCTCACGGGTGGATGAGGCGCTCGGTGCGGCGCTCAGCCGCTCTCCAGCTGCTCAGGCGCAGGCGCTGCCGCCGCCGAAGAGCGTACCCGCACGGTCTTGATCGCGTTATCGGCGAGCTGCAACACCTCGAACTGGTAGGGCCCGATCGTCACCCGGGTGCCGGGGGTCGGGAAGGTCCCCAGGCGCTCGAGCAGCAGCCCGTTCAGGGTCTTCGGCCCCCCGGTCGGCAAGCGCCATTGCAGGGCCCGGTTCACCGCCCGCAGCGTCGCGCTGGCGTTGATGATGAACACGCCGGGCTGCTCCGCGTAGATGTCCTTGTGCAGCACGGTGGCCGGGTCCGTCGTGAACTCCCCGACGATCTCCTCGAGGATGTCCTCGAGCGTCACCAGTCCCTCGATGTCGCCGTACTCGTTGACGACGAAGGCGAAGCGGCGCCGGTTGCGCTGGAAGTGCGCAAGCTGCACGTTGAGGGCCGTGCCCTCGGGAATGAAGTACGGCTCGCGCCCGCGCGAGAGCTCGATCAGCCGCTCCTTCGAGAGCGAGCCGCGGGCGAGCTCGTGCGCCACGCGCTTCATGTGCAGCAGGCCCACCAGGTTGTCGAGCTCCCCGTCATAGACCGGCAGCCGTGTGTGCGGGGTGCGGCGCAGCTGCTCGAGGATGTCGTCCCAGCTCTCCGCCACATCGATGCCGGCGATCTCCTGGCGGGGGATCATGATGTCATCGACCGTGATCTGCCCCAGATCTAGGATCGAGAGCAGCATCTGGCGATGGCGCGCCGGGATCAGTGAGCCGGCCTCGGCCACCACCGCGCGCAGCTCCTCGGTGCTGAGCTGCTGGCCCGCCGGGGCGCGCTTGACCGCACCGAACAGGCGCAGCAGCCCGTAGGCCATGCCGTTGGTCACCGTGAGCAGCGGGCGGGCGAGAAATACGAGCGCGCGGTAGATGCGCGCCGAGCCGAGCGCCGCGGTCTCGGGGTGGGCGGTGGCGAGGATCTTCGGTGTGAGCTCGCCGAAGACGATGATGATCACGGTGAGGAAAGCGCCCGCGGCCGGCACGGCGTAGTGGTAGCCGGTGCGCTGGGCGAGCAACGTCGTGATGGCCGAGGCGAACACGTTGGCGGCGGCCACGATGACGAGATTGGCGCCGAGCCAGTCCCCGGGCTTGCGCAGCAGCCGATCGAGGAGGCGCGCGGTGCCGTTGCCGGCGTCGGCCCGGTGGCGGATGCGGTAGCGGTTGACCGAGAGCATGGCCACCTCGGTCCCCGAGGAGAACGCGATGACGAGGATCAGCCCCAGGAGCGTCAGCAGCAGCAGCGGCGTAGATGGTGCGATCACGAGCGGGAGCCCTCTCCTGGGTCTGTGGGACAGACTTCTATCCGTATAATGGGGGCCCCAAGCGAATTCGTCATCCGATGTTCGACACCCTGACCGCCCGACTCTCCCGAACCCTCGATGCCCTGCGCGGCCGGGGGCGGATTACCGAGGACAACATCACCCAGGCGCTGCGCGAGGTGCGGGTGGCCCTGCTCGAGGCCGACGTCGCCCTGCCGGTCGTCAAGAGCTTCATCGAGGCCGTCAAGGCCAAGGCCGTCGGCCAGGAGGTGGCCGAGAGCCTCACCCCGGGGCAGGCCTTCATCGGCATCCTGCACCGGGAGCTGGTCGGCCTCATGGGCGGCACGGGCGAGGGGTTTCAGCTGCGGGCCCAGCCGCCGGTGGTCGTGCTGCTCGCGGGCCTGCAGGGGGCGGGCAAGACCACGACCGCGGCGAAGCTCGCGCGCTGGCTGATCGAGGGCCAGCGCAAGCGGGTGGCCCTGGTGAGCACCGATGTGCGCCGGCCGGCGGCCATGCTGCAGCTCGAGCGCCTTTCAGAGCAGGTCCATGCCCAGTACCTGCCTGCGGATACGGCCGCGGCGCCCGCGCTCATCGCCGCGCAGGCGCTCGAGCAGGCCCGGCGCGGCGTCTTCGATGTGCTCATCGTCGATACCGCGGGCCGGTTGCACGTCGATGAGGCGCTCATGGACGAGGTGCGCGAGATCGATCAGGCGGTCCATCCGGCCGAGCGGCTGTTCGTCGTCGATGCCATGGCCGGCCAGGATGCGGTGAATGCGGCGCGGGCCTTCGGCTCGGCGCTCTCGCTCACCGGCATCATCCTCACCAAGGCCGACGGCGATGCGCGCGGGGGCGCGGCCCTCTCGGTGCGCCAGATCACGGGCAAGCCCATCGTATTCCTTGGAACGGGGGAGAAGACCGAGGCGCTCTCGCCGTTCGATCCGCAGCGGATGGCCTCCCGCATCCTCGGCATGGGCGATGTGGTGAGCCTGGTCGAGCAGGTCCACCGCCAGGTGGACCGGCAGGAGGCCGAGCGGCTGGCGCGCAAGGTCGTCAAGGGCAAGGGCTTTGACCTGGGCGACCTCAAGAGCCAGCTCGAGCAGGTGCAGAAGATGGGCGGTCTGGCCTCGCTCATGGACAAGCTTCCGACCGCCGCGACGCAGAAGACCGCCATCTCGGCCGAGCAGGGGGATCGGGATTTGCGCCGGCAGATCGCCATCATCAATTCCATGACGCTGCGCGAGCGACGCTCACCGGGGCTCATCGACGGCTCGCGGCGCCGGCGCATCGCCCGGGGTGCCGGCGTGCAGGTCCAGGACGTCAATCGACTGATGAAGCAGTTTCTGCAGATGCAGCGGATGATGAAGCAGATGAAGGGCGGGCGGATGCGCCAGCTCCTCGCGGCGCTCAAAGGGGGGCTGCCGCCCGGGCTGTCCGGCTAGGGTTTGCCTCGGCTCCTCCCTAATTTAACTCCAGGCCCCTTTCCGATCGGGCAATTTGCCCGTAGAATCCGCGCTCTTTTTTTGAGTGACGCCGACAGGGCGTATCCGGACCGGCAATGGATGCGACATCAGCATGGTAACCATCCGCTTGACCCGACGCGGGGCTCGCAATCAGCCCTTCTATCACGTCGTGGTGACCGACAGCCGCAAGCGCCAGGGCGGATCGAGCCTCGAGAGCGTCGGGTTCTTCAACCCCATCGCGAGGCGTGCAGAAGCCAAGCTCAAGCTCGATCTGCCGCGGATCGATTACTGGGTGGGCCAGGGGGCGCAGCCCTCCGAGCGCGTGCGCTCGCTCGTGGCCTCCTACCGGAAGCAGGCGAGCGCCTGAGCGCTGCGCTGGCGCGATGAGCGCCGCTCGGGTCGAGCTCGGCCGGATCGGCGCGCCCTTCGGCCTGAACGGCTGGATGCATGTGGCGTCCTACACCGATCCGCCGGAGGCGTTGCTCGGGTTTCCCCTATGGGAGCTGTCCCGTGCCGGCGCGACCCTGGGGGCGCGGCGGCTGATCGAGGGCCGCCGCCAAGGCAGGCATCTGGTGGCGCGGCTCGAGGGCATCGAGGATCGCGACGCGGCGGCGAGTCTCACCGGAGTCTCGGTCGAGGTCGAGCGCGCGGCACTGCCCCCGGCCGGGGAGCGCGAATACTATCGCGCGGACCTGATCGGGCTCGACGTGTGCAACGTCGAGGGCTGCTCGCTGGGAAAGGTCGCCTATTTCGTCGATGCGCCCGCAGGCGCGGTGATGGTGGTGGCGCAGGGTGGGACGGAGCACTGGGTGCTCGCCGATCCCACGCACCTGTTGCAGGTGGATCTCGATGCCGGCCGGGTCCTGGTGGACTGGCCGGCGCAGCTCGGGTAAGGGGTTTTCCAGCCGTGCAGCTGGCCGGCAAGCGGACTGACAGCGCATGAAGATCGAAGTGGTGACGCTGTTTCCGCAGATGATCGCCGGAGCGTTGCGCTTCGGGGTGGTCGGCCGCGCGCTGAGCCGGGGCGGCCTCGCGGTCGGCACCGAGGATCCGCGGGATCACACGAGTGATCCGCACCGGACGGTCGATGACCGGCCCTACGGAGGCGGACCCGGCATGGTGCTCAAGCCCGGGCCGACGCTCGCGGCGATCCGCGCGGCGCAGGCGAGGCTTCCGCAGGGCAGCCCCCGGATCTGCCTCTCGGCTCAGGGTGAGCGCTTCACCCAGGCGGTGGCGCGGGAGCTCGCCGGCCTGCCGGGCATGGTATTGGTGGCGGGACGCTACGAGGGGCTCGATGAGAGAATCATCGAGCTCGGCGTCGATCGGGAGCTCTCGATCGGCGATTATGTGCTCTCCGGCGGGGAACTGCCGGCGCTCGCCGTAATCGATGCGGTAGCGAGGCTTCTGCCGGGGGTGCTCGGGGATGAGCGCTCGAGCGGCGAGGACTCCTTCGCCGAGGGGCTGCTCGACTGGCCGCATTACACACGGCCGGAAGTGTTCGAGGGCCGGGCGGTTCCGCCGGTGCTGATGTCGGGCAATCACGCCGACATCGCGCGCTGGCGCCTGGGCGAGGCGCTCGCGCGCACGTGGCGGCGGCGGCCCGATCTGCTTCTCGAGCGGCCCCTGTCGCCCGAGGCGCAACGTCTACTGAATGAGCTTCTGGCCGCAGGGGCGGCCGCAGGCGTGGATCGAGGAAGAATCACATGAGCAACATCGTTCAACAACTCGAAAAAGAGCGCATGACCCGCGAGGTGCCGGACTTCAAGCCCGGGGACACCGTGGTCGTGCAGGTGAAGGTGGTCGAAGGCGACCGCGAGCGCATCCAGGCCTACGAGGGCGTGGTGATCGCGCGCAGCAACCGGGGCCTGAATTCCTCGTTCACCGTGCGCAAGATGTCGCATGGCGAGGGGGTCGAGCGCGTGTTCCAGACCCACAGCCCATCGATCAGCACCATCCAGATCAAGCGCCGCGGCAGCGTGCGTCGCGCCAAGCTCTACTACCTGCGCGAGCGCATGGGCAAGGCGGCGAGAATCGAAGAGAAGCTCTGAGCCGCACAGACGGCGCGGATGCACCGTGAGTCTGAATCGGCGCCCGGCGCCGGATGCTCGTCCCGGCCCGGGACCCGCCCCTTCGGGGCGGGCGCCTCGCGGCGGGCATCCGTTCCCGGACGCTCTGGCCGTCGTGGCCGGGCGCTCGCCGCTTGATCGCGGCCCGCCCTGCGCGCAGCACAGAATCACATTGATGTGACTGGCGCGGCGCGAATCCCGTCTATGGAGAGTCACTGAGCGATGGGCAAAGTCAAGACGGTTCTGCACTGGATCTGGCGCGGCCTCGATGGACTGCGCAAATTCCTGCACCTGGTGCTGCTGCTGGCGCTGTTCGGGTTCCTGATCGGGGTGTTGCACCAGTCGCTGCCGACCGTGCCGATGCATGCGGCCCTGGTGGTGGCCCCGCAGGGGCGGCTGGTCGAGCAGCTGAGCGGCAACGCGATCGAGCGGGCGATCGAGAATGCCCGCGGTGAAGGGCAGGAGCAGACGCTGCTCTGGAGTCTCACCGACGCCATCCGCGCTGCCGCCACCGACAGCCGCATCCGTGTCCTGGTGCTCGATCTCGATCAGATGGGCCACGCGGGGCTGCCGGAGCTCGAGGAGCTGGCGAGCGCCATCCGCAAGTTCCGCGCCAGCGGCAAGCCCGTGATCGCCTATGGCACGGCGTTCGATCAGGACCAGTACTACGTCGCGGCACAGGCCAATCAGATCTATCTGGACCCGTCCGGCTACGTGATGATCCGGGGGTTCGGCAACTATCCGATGTACTTCAAGGGACTGCTGAAGAAGCTCGGCGTGAAGGTCAACGTCTTCCGGATCGGCAAGTTCAAGAGCGCCGTGGAGATCTTCACGCGCTCCGACATGTCGAAGGCCGACCGGCTCCAGAGCACGGACTATCTCGATACGCTCTGGTCCACCTACCAGCGGGAAGTCACCGCCGCGCGCAAGCTCCCCTCCGATGCCATTGCGCAATACGTCGATTCCCTGCCGAAGGCCCTGAAGTCGGTCGATGGAGACGGCGCGAAGCTCGCTCTGAAGGATCATCTGGTCACGGGGCTCGCCGACAGTCTGCAGGTCGAGCGGCTCATCACCAAGCTCGTCGGCGCCGGCCCCGACGGAGCGTTCAACGCGATTTCCGCCGAGGACTACGCGGATGTCGTGCGCGCGCAGCACCGGCTCCATCGTGACGACGGGGAGCCTCGCATCGGGGTGATCGTGGCCTCCGGGGAGATCCTCGACGGCGAGCAGCCTCCCGGGGTCATCGGTGGGCAGTCGCTGTCGCGTCTCATCCGCAAGGCGCGCCTCGACAAGCACATCAAGGCGGTGGTGCTGCGGGTCGACAGTCCCGGCGGCAGTGTGACCGCCGCCGAGCAGATCTACCAGCAGCTTCAGGCGCTGCGCGCCGCGGGCAAGCCGCTCGTGGTCTCCATGGGGGATCTTGCGGCCTCGGGCGGCTACTACATCTCCGCGCCCGCCAATGAGATCTGGGCGAGCCCGGCGACGCTCACCGGCTCGATCGGCATCTTTGCCATCATTCCAACCTTCAATCAGGGGCTGAAGAAGCTCGGCATCACGAGCGACGGTGTCGGCACGACCCCCCTCGCCAACCAGTTCACCGTGGATCAGCCCCTGAACAGCGAGGCGCGCGATCTGATTCGGTCGCAAATCGACCAGGGCTATCAGCAGTTCGTGGCCCGGGTGGCCGCGGGGCGCCACGAGTCGAGGGCCCGCATCAATGCGATCGGGCAGGGCCGGGTCTGGGCGGGCGCCGATGCGCGGCGCATCGGGCTGGTCGATCACCTGGGCACGCTCGAGGACGCGGAGCGGGCGGCCGCCCGCCTCGCCAAGGTGAAGCACTACTACGTGCAGTTCATCCATCCGCGCGTGTCGTGGACGCAGGAGCTGGTGCAGCGGGCGCAGTCGCGCGCGGTGAGCCTGGCGGTCTCGCTCTTCGGCCCGCGGCTGTTCTCCCCGCGGCTGAGGTTCCCGGGGCTTTCGGCGCTGGCGGGCCCGCTCGGGCCGTATGCGCGCCAGCTCGCGCAGTTGGCCCGCTTCAGCGGGCACGGCAACGGCAAGCTCTACGCGTACTGTTTCTGCAGAGTCCGCTGAGGGGCGCTCAATGCGCGCCGCGGCGGCGCGTCGGCCGGCTTCACGCCGAGGCGGGACGGCGGAAGCGGGCGGCGAGAGCGCGCAGATTGAGGCCGAGCCGGCGCCGAAGGCGCCGGTTCGCCTCATCGATGGATTGATCCACGAGGGCGACGCCGCTCTTGCGAATCCGGCCGTTTCTGCGGATG
>JAJZLX010000439.1 GCA_021850555.1 Pseudomonadota bacterium
GCGTGTTCGCCCCATAGAGCGTGCCCTGCGGCCCCTTGAGGATCTGCACGTTCGAGAAGTCGATCGGATCGAGATCGAGCGCATCGAGCGCGCCGCTCGAGGTCAGCGAGGAACTGGCGCCGATCGGCGCGCCGTCGACGACGATGCCGACCAATGCCCCGGTGTCGGCCCCCGAGGTGATGCCGCGGATCACCGGTTCACCGGAGCCAAACGACCCCATCACCTGCATGCCCGGCGTCAGACCGGCGAAATCCTTGAAGCTCGTGTAGCCTTCGTTGAGCAGCGTGTCGCTGTTGAACACCGTCAGTGCAGCCGCAACATCTCCGGCGCGCTCGGGCCGCTTGGTGGCGGTCACGATGACTTCGGTGAGCTGCGCGGGGCCGGTCAGTCCCATACCCGCACTGGCCACTGCCGCGGCATCGCTCTGCGCCGCCGTTGCCCCCGGGGGCACAGCGGCGCCGCTCGAGCGCGTGTGCCGTCCACCGCGGACCCCGATGCGGTCGATCCCGAGCGTGTTGGCGCCGACCGGATGAAAGCCAAGATGCGTCCCGGACAGCAGCCGCCGCAGTGCCGCATCGATCGGCATGCGGCCCCGTACGCCGCGGGTGGCCAGATGATCGAGCAAGGCAGCCGGGGCGGCGATCTGCACGTGGGCCTGGCGGGAAAACTCAATGAGCGCGGTCGCAAGCGGTTGCGGCGCGATGTCGAACCGCACCTCGCGGCGCGAGCTCGCCGTCGCGGCCGTCGCGGCTCGGGCGGCCGCAGACCACAGGCCGCAGCCCATCATGCCCGCCATCAGTGCGGCGGACGCGAAGCACAATTTCCGCATGTGAAAGGACCCCCCCGAAAAATGTGGATCGAGTCCGGCCCGATCCTGTGCAGACCAAGACGAGTGAGCGGGCGGATCCGGCACTCGGGGCGACCAGTTGCCCCCTACCGGCCGTTCGGGGTGGGCCCGGCCGGCCGGCTCGCCAGGATCAAGGTCGTGCCACCGGTCGAGATCAGTTCGACCGGGAACTCATTGGGCAGCGCCTGCACCCACGCGTCGGCGGTATGCGTAAAGACGGTGCCGGTGAAGCGGATCCGGCCCGCCGCCCGATCACCGATGATCACAGGACGTTTGACATATCGATTGACATCGGCGATGACGCTGGAGAGCGGCTGATCGACATACTCCAGCCGCCCGTGGCGCCAGGCCAGCACACGCTCGGTATTGGCCTTGCGCAGCACCGGCGCTGCGCGCCGATCCCAGCGGACCTGTTCACCCGCGAGGACGCGCACGTGCAGCGGCCGCACCGCTGTACGCGTGCGTCCCGGCTCCGGATCGGAGACGACCTCGAGAGAGCCGCGCACCACAGTGACGACTGTGCGGGACCCTGCGTCGCGGATGTTGAAGGCTGTGCCGACGTCCCGGATGATCAGGTCGTTGACCGTCAGGATGAACGGCCGTGCGAGGTTGTGCACCACGGAGAAGTACGCCTCGCCGGAGCGCATCGTGACCAGGCGTTCCCGGGCCGTGTAGTGCACGACCACGACGGAGCGAGGCGCCAGCTGCACGATGGAGCCGTCCGGAAGGACCGTCTTGCGGAACTGGGGCGCGGCCTCGACCAGTGGAGGCCGAGACAACCTGACAGGCGGACCGGGTACGCGGACGCGCAGTCGGACAGCGAGCAGCGCGATCGATGCGGCCAGTGCCAGGCCCCAGCCCAGCGGTTGAAGATAGGAGCGGGAGCGGCGTTCGGGCCGCGCCTTCCCGCCGCCGTCACTCGGAGTCAACAGGTGCTGCCGGGCCGCCGCGTCTGCGGCGAGATCGCCGGAGGCGAGCCAGAAGGACTGCATGTCGTCGAACGCGCGCTTATGCCGCTCGTCGGACTCGTACCAGAGCGTCCACTGCACCAGGTCCCGCTCCGAGAGCGCCCCGTCCCGGATACGGAGCAGCCAGCCCATTGCCTCGTCCAGCGCGCGAATATGCGCCCGGACCGATCGGGTCCGCTGTCTCTCAAACACCGTCATGCTCTCACCCTCGCAGTGGCCTCGGAGGGCGAAACGCCGTCCAAACGCAGCTTGCAGTAGATCGCGGCGCGGCTGACGTAATTACGGGCCATCCGTTCCTGCACGCCGAGCTCGCGCGCCACCTCTGCCGTTGACCACTCTTCGAAGCGGTGCAGGACGAATGCGCGCCGGTAGGCCGGGGGAAGCTCGTGCAGCGCCTGTTCCAGCACGGCCAGCTCCTCGGCAGCCATGACTCGCCGGTCCGGACTCAACCGATCGACGAATTCGCGCTCCGGGCCGCTGCGATCGAGCCGGTCCCGGCTGGCGCGCTGACGGATCCGGTCCACCGCGAGATTGGCCGCCGTCTTGAACAGGTAGGCGCGCAGGAAGCTGACGGTTCCGGGCTGGTGCAGCTGCAGAAGGCGGACGTAGGCTTCCTGCGCGACTTCGCGTGCCTCCTGTTCGTTGCCGAGCCGCGCAACCAGAAAGGATTGCAGTGTCCGGTTGTGTTCTTCGAACAGATGCGAGAGCGCGTGCATATGTCCCTGCGGTGGTTTCGCAGGGACATCGGCAGGGGCCCGATCGGGCTTGCTGCGCACTCGGCTGAACATCGGATCATCGCACCTGCTGCAGACAGGACCGTCCTAGCGTAAGACGAGTGAGCCGCCGTGTCCGGCACTGCGCGGCCCGCTCCGTGTTCGCTCCGGCGCATCCACGCGGGCACCGGGTGGCTCGGATAGCGAACTTTTACATGATAATCAATTACTTGCCGCACTACAGCGCCAGACCAGGGCTGCGGTCACCCTGCCGAAGCTCATTGCCGGCTGTCGCGGCCAACAGCCGCAGACGATCGTGTACGTAGGCGACACTGGCGTGGAATGGCTCGCAGATCGTGTCCATATGGGAGAGGCGGACATCGCGATCGGCCCCGATCGAACCGTCCCGTCAAACGTGCTGAGGACACGACTATATCGATCGGATTGGGTAGTCTGGTGCGCTCCCCAACATGAGCTCCGCAGGCGCCGTGCACTGTGTTGGTCTGACCTGGAGGGAACTACCGTTTTCAGCGCCGGACGCGATTATGAGCACAATGTCGTTCCTCTCCTGGCCGAGCATGGCGAGTACATGCGCGCCAAGTCCATGCATGTCGTGGAGAACTTCTCCACGGCACTCGGAATGTCGGCCGCGGGATTGGGTATCACGTTTTCTCCGGACTACGTGGCCCCTTTGGCAAGCCTGCTCGGCCTCCTCATGCGCCCACTGCGCAAGCCGTCCATCCGCAGGCAAGTCTGTCTGTACGAGCCGCGGGAGAGCCGGCTGTCGGATGCTGCAATCGATTTCCGGAATTTCATGGTGGCGACGCTGCGCGCGGCCGAACGCCGCAGGAAACCCTCCGCCAAGAATCACAGGACCTGAGCGCGAGGATTCGTTCCCTGGCGCTGAATCGCTCTCACTCATGTCGCGGGATGGATGAAGCGCCAGGGCGATGCTTCCGAGACCCGCAAGACTTTCACATGTATGAGCGCTGGGGCATCGAGGCTCAGAGCAGCTTCCAGTGCTGGGACAAGCTCGGCGGGCGATGCGACGCGATAAGCGCGGACTCCAAAGCTCTCTGCGAGCATCATGAAGTCGGGATTGACGAGCTCCGAACCAATGAGGCGGCCGCCGAAACGGGTCTCCTGGTCCCGCATCACGTTGCCGTAGGCGCTGTTGTCAAACACTATGGTGACGACATTGATGCCGTACTGCACAGCCGTGGCAAGCTCCGGCATTGCGAACATGAATCCGCCATCGCCGGTGATCGAGACGACGGCCCGATCCGGATTGGCGACCTTCACGCCCAGCGCGCTGGGAAATCCGAACCCGAGCGTGCCCTGATAGCCACAGCTCACATAGGTGCGGGGGAGGTAGACGGGAAAGCCGAAATACGACGCGAATCCCGCCTGGGTCAGTTCCTCGACGAAAAATCCATCCCGCGGCAGCACCTTGCGGATGGCATCAAGATAGGCCATCTGGGGCTGAACGGAGCGGATCTCGGCCGCAGCCCGCGCCTTGGCTTCCGCGATGGACTTCCTGGCGTCCCTCCGCGTGTATCCGGCGGCATCCAACGCCTTCAGCAACGCATCTACCGCAATCCGGGCGTCCCCCACCAGAGGCCCGTCCGTATCCAGCCGCTCCATTTCCCCGGCATCGATGTCGATGCGGACGAGCTTTCGGCCCGGTAGCGAACGATGAGCCTTCATCATCGAGCCCCAGCGCATGAAAGGGATCTCCAGTCGGGTCCCTATGCCGATCATGAGGTCAGTTCTGGACCACAACAGACGCGCGGCCGCCATACTGAGCCCCAGCGGCAGATCTTCCCCGACGACTCCGCGACCACCCCGGAAGCCGACCACCGGTGCCTGCAGGCGCTCGGCCAGCGCGGCAATGCTCCCGGCGGCGTGCTGCGCGCCGCTGCCCGTGAAGATCATCGGGCAGCTCGCCTCCTGGATCAGCTTGACGCAAACCGCCACCTGCTCAAGATCCACTTCGCTCGGCAGCGGGACGACTGCGGCCTCGGGCCTCGTCACGGGACCGCTTCGTTCCAGCGTATCCCAACAGACGGACAGGGCCGACGGCCCCGGCCGGCCGCCGAGTGCCGCCGCGATCGCCCTGTTCACCGCAGCAGACGCCTCCTGGGGCCCGTTGATCTGCGCGGCGTGGCGAGTCAAACGCTCGAGAATGCCCAACTGGTCGCGGAGCTCGTGCAGGTGGCCGCGACCTTTGCCGCGAAAGTCACTTGGCACGTCGCCCGTCACGCAGAGCGTAGGGGCGCATGTCCCGAACGCCGTACACATTCCCGCGCCGCAGTTCAGTATGCCAGGGCCCGGCACCGGCGCGTAAACGCCGAGCCGCCCTGTCGACCGCGCATAACCGAACGCCATGTAGGCAAGACCCTGCTCGTGACGCGCGCCGACCGTGCGCACCCTGGACTTCCGCTGGTACAGCGCATCGAACAGCGGATAAGTCTGCGCGCCCGGAAGCCCGAATACCGTGTCCACGCCGTTGGCGATCAAGGTGTCGATGATGACTTCCGCGGTGGTCCCCTCCGCGACGGCTCGAGAATCGCTCATCTGTCCCCCATGCCCGCAGGCAGGACCTTGCCCGGATTGAGAATGTTGCTCGGGTCAAGTGCCGCCTTGATGGCCCTCATCAGCGAGATCTCCGCAGGCGAGCGCGAGTACGCAAGGTACTCTCTCTGAAGTGGTCCCCCGTTGACGGACCTCTTATGGATGGATTAAACCAACCGTTTGGAGGTCCCTATGGAACGTCAGGTTCGTGGTCAATATACAGCCGATTACAAGGCGCAGGCGGTGTCATTGGCGCAGACTCTCGGGGCGACGCGTGCGGCGCGCAAGCTCGGAATTTCGGTCAAGACGCTGGCCAATTGGATCCGTCTTGCCCGTGACGGAGAGGCACAAAAGAGCGGCAAGCGCCGTCCGGTGAACGATCTGGAGGCGGAACTCTCGAGACTGCGCGCCGAGAACGCACAACTGCGCATGGAGCGCGATTTTATAAAAAAAGCCGCGGCGTACTTCGCGAAAGAGTCCAAGTGAAGTACGCCTACATCGCCTCGCAGCGGACCGAATACCCGATCGGGTTCATGTGCCGGATGCTCGAGGTGTCGCGTTCTGGATTCTTCGCCTGGCAGGCCCGGGCGCGTGAGCCACACGGCGATGTGGACGCGCCATTGCGCAACGCGATCGTAGAGATCCACCACAACAGCCGGCGACGCTATGGTCGCCGGCGCCTCACTCACGCGCTGCGCGCTCGGGGCTGGTGCGTGAACCCCAAGCGCGTCCGGCGAGTGATGCGCGAGGAAGGCCTGCGAGGCGTGCGTAAAGGGCGTTTCGTGCCACGAACGACCGACAGCGCTCATCACCGTGCCATCGCCCCGAACGTCCTGCAGAGGCGATTTGGCGTCGATACAGCTGTGCACGCCTGGGCAAGCGATATCACCTACATTGCCACGCGCGAAGGCTGGCTGTACCTGGCGGTGATCATCGCCTTGCAGACCCGCCAGGTACTCGGCTACAGCCTCTCGGATCGCATGCCGGATGAGCTGGTGCTCAATGCGCTGCGCAATGCCTGCAATCTCGAAGCCCCGCCGTCCGGCACACTGTTTCACTCCGACCGCGGCAGTCAGTACGCCAGCGATGACTTTCGCGACGCTCTCGGCGCACTCGGCATGGTGGCCAGCATGAGTCGCAAGGGAAATTGCTGGGACAATGCGGTCTCGGAGAGCTTCTTCGCAACACTGAAGACCGAAGAAGCGACCGAGCCGTATGCGACCCAGCAGGAAGCACACAGAGCGATCGCAGAGTACATCCACGGATTTTACAATCCAGTCCGCCTGCACTCATCACTCGGATACTTGTCGCCGAACGAGTATGCGCGCAGAATGCAACACGTCGCTCAAGACCCATCTAAGAGGTCCGTCGCGTAGGGACCATTTCATTTTCGCCGCGCCCCCTACTGAGATAGCTTATCAGCTCGTCGCCTGCTCCGCGATCCACCTGACCTTGGTGGCGAGCGCGTCGTGGACCACGGGCGCCTCCTAGAAGATCGCCCGCAGCCGCTCAAACTGCGGGTTCGCCGCCCTGGGGAAAGCTGACCGACGGGCCGGCAGCCTTTTTTATTTCGGCAAGTTTCGTGGTCGCGCGTCGCGATTCTCCGCCTCGATGCGCATTCCGGCCATGACGGACAGCTGTTCCGGTGATGACGGACACCATCGGAGCGAAGCGACGCAAGCAGGGCGGTTACTCTACCGACTGTCCGCCATGCTGCCCAGGGGGATAGGCTTCGCGCATCGATTCCGGTGAGTGCAGCTCGATGCGATGGGCGTGGTGGACGAGGCGGTCGAGGATGGCATCGGCGATGCGCCCGCCGCCGAGGAACTCATGCCAGTCGGTGACGGGGAGCTGTGAGGTGACGACGAGCGCGCCGGTGCCGTAGCGCTCCTCGAGGGCTTCCAGCAGGTCCTGCTTTTCCCGGTCAGCGAGGCTGGCGAGGCCAAAGTCATCGATCAGGATGACGGCGATCTTGGAGAGGCGCTTGAGCAGCCGATCGTAGGTGCCCTCGGCACGAGCCTGCACGAAGAGGTTCAGGAGCGTGGGCAGACGCAGGTACTGGGCGGAGAAGCCGGAGCGGCACGCGTGCTGGCCGAGGGCCTGAGCGACGAAGCTCTTGCCGG
>JAJZLX010000057.1 GCA_021850555.1 Pseudomonadota bacterium
GGCGCAGAAAGACCGCAGTGGACACCCGCATCGCCGCCGCGGTCAATCGGCGCGGCGTGCTGCTGGTACTTACCGGTAACGGCAAAGGCAAGAGCTCCTCGGCATTCGGTATGGTTGCCCGCGCGCTCGGGCACGACATGCGGGTCGGCGTGGTCCAGTTCATCAAGGGCAAGGATGCCACGGGTGAGTGCGCCTTCTTCCGCCGCTTCGCACAGGTCAGCTATCACGTGATGGGCGAGGGATTTACCTGGGAAACACAGGATCGAGAACGTGACACGCGGGCAGCCGGCGCGGCCTGGGAAGTCGCGACCACCATGCTGCGCGAGCCCGCCCTGGCCCTCGTGGTGCTGGACGAGCTCAATATTGCTCTGCGCTACCGCTATCTCGCACTCGATTCCGTGCTCGAGACGTTGCGCGCACGGCCGCCCATGCAACACGTCGTGGTCACGGGGCGCGGCGCGCCCGCGGCGCTGATCGAGCTGGCGGACACGGTTACGGACATGCGCGGCCTGAAACATGCATTTGATGCCGGGATTGCCGCGCAACCGGGGATCGAGCTGTAGGCGACCGAGCGGTTATCCGGTGTCCCAGAGAAGCTTCTGCTTGCCGTGAGCGATTCACCCCACCGCTATGACGAGGCAGCCCGCGCGGCAGTCTATCGCGTAATCCGCGAGCGGCGTGATGTCAGGTCATTTTTGCCCACGCCCGTCGCCCCGGAGACGCTCGCGCGTATCCTGCAGTGCGCGCATGCCGCACCGAGCGTCGGGCTGTCTCAGCCGTGGCGCTTCCTGCACATCACCCGCCTCGACTTGCGCCAGAAGATACATGCGCTCGTTCAGCAGGAGCGGCTGCGTACGGCCGACGCTCTCGGCCATCGCCGCGAGGAATTCCTGCGCCTGAAAGTCGAGGGCATTCTCGAATGCGCCGAGCTGCTGGTCGTCGCACTCGTGCAGGGCGGCACGCGCGAGATCTTCGGCCGACGCACGCTTGCGGAGATGGATCTGGCGTCGGTGGCCTGTGCCATACAGAACCTGTGGCTGGCGGCACGCGCCGAGGGGGTGGGCGTCGGCTGGGTATCCCTGTTTGACCCGCAAGCGCTCGCTGAGTTGCTGCACTTCCCCGCGGATGCGCGCCCCATCGCGGTCCTGTGCGTCGGCAATGTGGCGGAATTCGATCCGGCACCACGCCTGCTCCTGGATCGGTGGCGCCAGCCTCGAGCGCTCGAGGAGCTGCTGTTTGAGAATGGGTGGCCGGAGCAGGCCCGGTGAGCGACCGTGCTCGATGCGCCGGGCGCTGCATCCTGCTCCCGGCCGACTCATGGGACGGTACCCCGGATCATCGCAAAGCGCCGGATTGCTGCCTTGGAGCCTCGGCAAGGCCGCCGCCGCAGCCCCGGGGTCCGGAATGAGGGCCTACCTGCTCATTGCGGCCGTGCTGCTCGATGCGTTGCTCGGCGAACCCCGGTGCTGGCATCCGCTGGTGGGCTTCGGGCGCATCGCATGCCGTCTCGAAGCGTGGTTGCATCCTTCCCACAGCAGCCCCGCGGCCCCGCCCGGTGGCTTTACCAGGGACCATGCGCTCGGCGCGCTGGCCGTGCTGCTGGCAGCCGGCCCACCGGTGCTGGCAGTGGCGATGCTCGATCGTGACCGGCTGCTCGCACCGCTCCTCGCGGTGGCACTGCTCTACTTGGTCATCGGCCATCGCAGTCTGCACGAGCATGCCATCGCGGTAAAAGATGCGCTGCGGCGCGGGGATCTGCCCGATGCCCGTCGCCGCGTCGGCGCGATGGTGAGCCGGGATACCTCGGACATGGATGCCCATCGGGTCGCCGCCGCAACCGTGGAGTCGTTGCTCGAAAACGGTAACGACGCGCTGTTTGGTGCGCTGTTCTGGTTTCTCCTGACCGGGGCCCCCGGGGCCTTGGCCTACCGGCTCATCAATACCCTGGATGCGATGTGGGGTTATCGCACCGACCGCTATCGTCAGTTCGGGTGGGCGGCGGCACGCCTCGATGACCTGATGAATTTCCTGCCGGCGCGCCTGACCGCGCTCAGCTACGCGGTGGTCGGGCACGTTGCGGCCGCACTGCGCTGCTGGCGACTCCAGGCCCCGGCATGGGACAGTCCCAACGCCGGACCCGTGATGGCCGCCGGTGCCGGCGCATTGCGGGTCCGCGTGGGCGGTGGAGCTTTCTATCACGGCCGCTGGCATGAACGGTCCGCCCTCGGCGAGGGACGGCCGGCCGATGTCGCGGATATTTCCCGCGCTCGACACCTCATTCTGCGCGCGTTGCTGTTGTGGATCGGTATGGCGGCGCTGATCGCGTTGCTCAGGCGATCGTTCAATGCTTGAACACGGCGGCAGGCTGCGACTCGCGGCGCAGCGCTACGGCATCGCGCTCGAGCAGTGGCTGGACTTGTCGACCGGGATCAATCCGACGTCCTGGTTCGGCGTCGATGTGCCCGGCTCGGCCTGGGCCCGCCTGCCGCAGGACGATGACGGGCTGCTCACAGCGGCACGCAGCTATTTCGGCGTGCCGCATGTCCTGCCGGTAGCCGGTTCTCAGGCCGCGATCATGCATCTGCCGCGGCTGCGCGCGCGCGGGACGGTGGGTGTGCTCGCACCGAGCTACGCCGAGCATGCGTTGCGCTGGCGCGAGGCGGGGCATCAGGTAACGCCGCTCGCGCTCCCCGAATGCGCAGCCGCCGCAGACTCGCTCGACGTGCTGGTTCTGGTCAATCCGAACAACCCGACCGGGGAGCGCATTGCGCGCGCTCGGCTGCTCGAGTGGCATGCGCGGCTTGCCGCGCGCGGAGGCTGGCTAATCGTCGACGAAGCCTTCGCCGACGCGGATTCGTCGGACAGTGTCGCTTCATGCCGCGAACGTGCAGGACTCATCGTGCTGCGCTCGCTGGGCAAGTTTTTCGGGCTCGCCGGTGCGCGCGTCGGATTTGTGCTCGCTCCCCAGGGGCTCCGCGACGCGCTTGCGCAACGGCTGGGGCCCTGGACCATCGCCGGTCCCGCCCGCTTCATCGCGCAGCACGCGCTTGCCGACCGGCCGTGGCACAGTGCCATGCGCGCGCAACTGCATGCGCAAAGCGCGCGCCTCGCGGCGCTGCTGCGCGGCTCCGGGATTCCTCCCGCCGGCGGCTGCAGCCTGTTTCAATGGGCACCCACCCCCGCAGCGGCCGCCATGCATGAGGCGCTGGCGCGCGCCGGGATCCTCACCCGCCTGTTCGACACCCCCAGCGGTTTGCGCTTCGGCCTTCCCGGTCACGATGCCCAGTGGGCGCGCCTCGAGCACGCCCTCGCGGCGTGTCACGGACTTCGCTCATGACCGCGCGCGCACTCATGATCCAGGGCACGAGTTCCGACGCGGGCAAGAGCACGCTGGTCGCCGGTCTGTGCAGAGTACTGCGGCGCCGCGGTATCAACGTCGCGCCGTTCAAACCGCAAAACATGTCACTGAACAGCGCCGTGGCGAGCGACGCGGGCGAGATCGGACGCGCCCAGGCCCTGCAGGCACAGGCGGCGGGCATTGCGCCGACGAGCGACATGAATCCCGTCCTGCTCAAACCGCAGCCCGATCGGCGCGCTCGATGCGGTCGAGTTCCACGAGTACAAACGGATCGCGCGCCAGGCGGTGCTCGATTCCTACCACCGCTTGGCGTGCGCCTACGAGCTGATCGTGGTCGAGGGTGCGGGCTCTCCGGTCGAGATCAACCTCCGCGCCAACGATATTGCCAATATGGGCTTCGCCGAGGCGATCGACTGCCCCGTCGCCCTGATCGCCGACATCGATCGCGGCGGAGTGTTCGCGCAAGTGATCGGCACGCTGGCGCTGCTCAGCGAGTCCGAACGCGCGCGCGTCACCGGCTTCGTGATCAATCGCTTCCGCGGCGATCGCGCACTGCTCGATCCCGGACTCGAGTGGCTCGAGACGCGCACCGGCAAGCCCGTATTCGGCGTGCTTGCGCACCTTGAGGACCTGCACCTTGACGCCGAGGACAGCATCAGCCGCGCGCCCGGCGAACATGCGGCGCAGACCGCCCTCCTGCGCGTGCTCGTGGCCGTCACGCCGCGGATCTCGAACCATACTGATTTTGACCCGCTGCGCCAGCATCCACAGATCGACTTCCGTTACAGCGCGGATCCGCACGACGTAACCGGTACCGATCTGGTTATCCTGCCCGGCTCGAAATCCGTGTGCGCCGATCTCGCCTGGCTGCGCGAGCACGGCTGGGGCGAGCAGCTGGCGCGCCATCTGCGCTACGGCGGCAGGCTGATCGGCATCTGCGGCGGCTTGCAGATGCTCGGGGAGACGATCGCCGATCCGCACGGAATCGAGGGTGCGGCCGGCACCAGCAAGGGTTTCGGCTGGCTCGAGCTGCACACCGAACTGGAACGAGATAAGCAGCTGCGCAATGTCCGCGGGCATCTCACGCTTGCCGCCGCGGCGGTCCAGGGCTACGAAATCCACATGGGCAGAAGCACCGGCGCGGCGCTCGAGCGCCCCCTGATTGTGCTCGAAGACGGCCGCCCGGACGGCGCGATATCGCCGGACGGGCGGATCCTCGGCACCTACGTGCACGGGTTATTCGAAGAACCGGCTGCCTGCGGGGCGCTGCTCGCCTGGGCCGGACTCGGCACGCCGATTCTGCTCGATCATCGCGCGCGACGGGAACAGGCGATCGAACGGCTCGCCGACGCGGTTGAAAGCAGCCTGAACGTGGCGCTGCTGCTGGATGGCCTCGAGCCTGGCGGCAGGCCGCTCTCCGCGGCCCACCGGACCGGATTGCGATGAAGCAGTTGATCCTCGGCGGTGTGCGCTCGGGCAAAAGCCGTCTGGCGGAGCAGCGCGCCCGCTCGAGCGGCCGTGAGGTGGTCTACATCGCCACCGCCGTCGTCGCGGGCGACACCGAGGTGCAAGCGCGAATTCGGCAGCACCGCGCCCGTCGCCCGCAGGAATGGCTCACGGTCGAAGAGCCGATCGCGCTCGGCAACGTGCTTCGCGCCCACGCATCCCCCGAGCGGTGCCTGTTGGTCGAGTGCCTGACGTTGTGGCTCACGAACCTGCTGGTGGCGCAGCCCGGCCGGTTCGACGATGAACGTCGCAGTCTTTGCGCCGCCGTGGCGGAACTCAGCGGAACGCTCATTCTTGTCGGTAACGAAACCGGCCTCGGCGTCGTGCCGCTCGGCGCACTGTCGCGCAGGTTCCTCGATGCCAGCGGCGAACTGCATCAGACGCTGGCGGCGTTGTGCGACTGCGTTACCCTCACGGTCGCGGGGCTACCCTTCGAACTGAAGGGACGGCCGGCGTGAACTCGCGCGCGAACCCCGTCCGGGACACGCCCGCTCCAGGCACCGCGCCGCCGCCAAACACAGGCACGTGTGTGCCGCGCATGCGCTCGCGCCGTGTGCGCCTCGCCGACGACGTTCAATTCATCAGAGAGGGCTTTGCGACATGAGCGATACGATTTCCTCTGCGCTGCAGGAGACACTGACACACATCCGCCCCGTGCAACCGCGCTTGTGCACCGAGGCAGAGCAGCGGCTGAATCAGCTCACCAAGCCGCCGGGCAGCCTCGGGCGGTTGGAGACGATCGCCGTGCAGTGCTATGCCATCGCGGAAGGCAACTGGTCCATGCCCCTGCGCAAAGCGGCTTACGTATTCGCCGCCGACCATGGCGTCACCCGCGAGGGGGTAAGCGCCTACCCGAGTGCCGTGACTGCGCAGATGGTCGAGAACTTTCTGCACGGCGGCGCCGCCATCAACGTACTCGCGCGGCTTCATGATGTGCAGCTGACGATCGTCGATGCCGGCGTGGATGCGGAGTTCACCGCCGAGGCGGCTTTGTGGCATCGAAAGGTGCGCCGCGGCAGCCGGAACCTGCGGGTCGAACCGGCCATGTCCGCCCGCGAGATGGCCGACGCGCTGGACATCGGTCTCGAGGCCGCCAATGACGCCCACGACCGTGGCGCGGCCCTGGTGGCCGCCGGAGAGATGGGTATCGGCAATACGACAGCGGCCAGCGCGCTCGCCGCCGCACTCACCCGTCAGCCCGTCGAAGCGGTCACGGGGGCCGGAACCGGAATCAGTTCGACGGCCCGGCAGGGCAAACAGCGGGTGATCGAGGAGGCACTGCACAGACACCTGCCCCTATGGCGCACCGGGACGGTCGCGCCCCTCGAGGCGCTGCGCTGCGTGGGCGGCCTCGAGATCGCCGCGATGACGGGCTTTTTTCTCGGCGCCGCGCGGCATCGCAAGATCATCGTCGTCGACGGCTTCATTGCCACCGCTGCCGCGGCAGTCGCGGTCGCGCTCGCCCCGCCGCTACGCGACTATCTGCTTGCCGGCCACCGCTCGCAGGAGCCAGGTCACGCCCATCTGCTGCATCAGATCGGGATCGAGCCCATCCTGGATTTGCGCATGCGCCTCGGCGAGGGCACCGGCGCCGTGCTGGCCATGCCGGTCATCGTCTCGGCCATGCACATCCTGAAGGAAATGGCGACGTTTGCATCGGCGGGAGTCAGCAGCACGAACGCATGAAGCGTCTGCTCCGCGAATTCCTGGGCGCGGTGCAATTTCTCACGCGCGTTCCGGTGCCGCAGCGGTTGCACGGGGAGATCGTCCTCGCGCGCACGGCACCGTACTTTCCCCTGGTCGGGGTACTGCTCGGGCTGGCAGCAGGCGGCATCGACGCCGCCGTGCGTCCGCACCTCACGGCGCTTGCCGCGGCCGCAGCCGCCGTGCTGTTTCTCGTGCTGATTACCGGCGCTCTGCACGAAGACGGACTCGCCGACAGCGCCGACGGTTTCGGCGGAGGCAAGACAGCCGACCAGATCCTCGCCATCATGCGCGACAGCCGAATCGGCAGTTACGGCGCGATTGCCGTGGCGCTGTCCCTGTTGCTGAGGGTTGCATTCATCGCGGCGCTACCGGCGCGCGATGCGCTCGCCTATTTCGTCTCGGCGGAGACGCTCTCGCGCTGGAGCGTGCTCCCGCTCGCCCATTTTCTGCCGCCCGCCCGCCAAGGCGGACCCTCGGCGGGACAGGGTGCGCGGCTTGCCCGCAGCGTATCGCCCATGGCCGTCTGGATCGCAACGCTGATCGCCGCCGCGGTTACCGTGGCGAGTCTGCACACAGCCAGCTGGCGCCCCTGGGCGGCCTGTCTGCTGACCACCGCGGCATGCGGCGTGTATTTCCGCCGGCGGATCGGCGG
>JAJZLX010000587.1 GCA_021850555.1 Pseudomonadota bacterium
CCCGGGCACGCGCTCGCGGGTCGAGCCGTGGCTCGAAGCTCGCCTCGGCATGCCACAGCGCGCGGATCGCCTCGAGCGAGGCAAAGATACCGCAGCCGAGGCCGGCCAGACAGGCCGCGCCCCAGGCGGTCGCTTCCACGATTTCCGGTCGTTGGATCGGCAGGCCCAGCACGTCGGCGAGGCGTTGCAGGAACAGCGTGTTACGAGTCATGCCGCCGTCGACCTTCAGGGATACCGGGGCGACACCGTCGCGAGCCATGGCTTCGAGCAGATCATGGGTCTGGTACACCACGCTGTCGAGTCCGGCACGCACGATCTGCGCGCGGCCGCTGGTGCGCTCAAGGCCGATCAGGGCGCCGCGGGCAGCGGGATCCCAATATGGAGCGCCTAATCCCGTAAACGCGGGCACGAGATATACGCCGCCCGTGTCCCGTATCGAGCCCGCCAGCGGCTCGATCTCCTCGTTGGCGGTGAACAGACCCAATCCGTCCCGCAGCCACTGCAACGTCGCGCCCGCGGACAGGACCGAGCCTTCCAGCGCGTAAGTGGTGCGCCCATCGAGCCGGTAGGCGATCGTGCCGAGCAGGCGGCTGGCGGAGTTGATCAAACGATCGCCCGTGTTGAGCAACACGAAGGCGCCGGTGCCGAAGGTGCTCTTGACGTCGCCGGCGCCAAGGCCCGCCTGGCCAACTAGCGCGGCATGCTGGTCGCCGGCGATGCCGCGTATCGGGAGCTGCGCACCGAGCACCTCGGAGTCGGTGCTGCCGAAATCACCGGCGCAGTCGCCGACGCGAGGCAGACACTCCGGCGGTACCCCGAACAGCCCGCACAGCTCCGTGTCCCAGCTGTTCTCCAGGATATCGTACAGCGCGGTTCGACTCGCGTTGGTCGCGTCGGTGACATGCAGCCGGCCGGCGGTCAGACGCGCCACCAGGAAGCTGTCGACCGTGCCGCACGCCAGCTCGTTGCGCCGCGCCGCGGCGCGCACGTCCGGCACGTGCTCGAGGAGCCAGGCGATCTTGCTGGCCGAAAAGTACGGATCCAGACGCAGGCCGGTCCGAGCCGTGAGCCGCGACTCGACGCCCGCGCGTTCCAGCCGCCGGCACAGCGCGGCAGTGCGCCGGTCCTGCCACACGATGGCGTTGTAGAGCGGCAGGCCCGTGCGCCGGTTCCACGCGATCGTGGTTTCACGTTGGTTGGTGATGCCGATGGCGGCAACAGCCACGTTGCGCGCGCGCAGGCGTCCGAGCACCGCCTTCGCGCACCCAAGGGCGGTCGACCAGATGGTTTCGGGGTCTTGCTCTACCCAGCCGGATTGCGGAGACAGCGCCGCCAACGGCGTCTGCTCGAAGTCGAGCAACTTTCCGTCCGGAGCGAACGCCATCGCCCGGCTCGAGCTCGTACCCTGATCGATCGCCAGCAACGCAACATTGCTCACTGCGCCTGTCCCGTGCTCCGAGTCGTGGACGTGCACGCTAGGTGAGTGCGCGGCCGCCGTCAATGCCGGGTGCCGCGCCGCGACGGCACGGTATGCTATCATTACCAGAGTCCCGCACCGCCTGGACAATAAGTTCATGAACAAGGGCATCACGTGCTCGGTCCTGGTTCCGCTGCTGCTTGCGGCCTGCTCGAGCAGGCCGCTTGGTCCGCCGGCGCTCCTGCACTATCCGCCGGCCCGACGCGACAAGCTCGTCGCCGTGTACTTCGGAACACGCGTGCCGGCGCCCTACCGGTGGATGGAGAACATGAGCAGCCCAGCGCTGCATCGGTGGGTGCAGGCCGAAAATGCTCTGACTAGAAGCTATCTGACGAAGATTCCGGTGCGCGGCTGGATCACGCACCGACTGAGACAGCTGTGGAATTACGGGCGGGAAACCACGCCGGTTCAGGTTGCCGGCTCCCGGATCTTCTTTCGCAAGAATACCGGACTGCAGAATCAATCGGTTCTTTACGTGCAGGACTCCCCGGCGGCCAAGCCGCGCGTCCTGATCAATCCAGATACGCTGTCGCCGAACGGCTCGATTGCGCTGGCCGCCTTCCAGCCGTCTCCGGATGGCAGATACATCGCCTATGCGCTGTCGCGTGGGGGATCCGACTGGCAGACCGTGCACGTCATGGACGTCGCCACGGGCAAGACGCTCCCGCACGCGGTACGGTGGGTAAAATTTTCCAACATCGCCTGGACCAACGATGATCGGGGCTTCTTCTATTCGCGCTACCCGAAGCCCCCGGCAAACGACCGCATCAACGACCGCGTGGTCGATCAACAGTTGTACTACCATGCGCTTGGAACGCCGCAGAGCGCCGACCGCCTGATTTACCGCCGCCCGGATCTGCCGCGCTGGATCATCGAGGGCCAGGTCAGCGAGAATGGACGTTACCTGTTCGTCACCCTGGTCAACGGCACCTCGGTCCGTAACGAGCTGTACGTCGCCAATCTGGGCGATCCGCGCAAGCCGCGCGTGACGGCGCGGCTGCGGCCCTTGTATACGAAAAATGACGCCGGATACACGTTCATCGGTATACACGGCCATACCGTATACCTCTTGACCACGCTCGATGCGCCACGTGGACGGATCGTCGCCGCCAACCTTTATCACCCCGCGCCGTCGCACTGGCGGACGGTGGTGCCCGAGGGCGCCGGCGTCATTCAGAGCGCGGCGCTCGCCGGTGGGCGGCTGATCGTTGATTCGCTGGTCGTCGCCACGAGTCGGCTCAGTCTCTATTCGCTGAGCGGCAAACGCCTGCACGAGCTGCGGTTGCCGACGCTCGGCACCGTCACCTCGGTGTCGGCGCGCATGGATTCGGATTCCATCTATTACGGGTTCACTTCGTTCCTATACCCCAAGGCAATCTATCGGTACGACGTCCGCAGCAACACGACCCGCACGGTGTTCAAGCCGGCCGTCGATTTCGCTGCGTCCCCGTACCGGACCCGGCAGGTTTTCTACCGCTCCAAGGACGGCACGAAGGTTCCGATGTTCATCGTGTCGGCGCGCGATGTAAAGCTCGACGGCCGCAATCCCACGATCCTGTACGGTTATGGGGGCTTCGACATTACCATCACGCCGGAATTCGACCCGATGTTGCCGGTCTGGCTGGAGCTCGGGGGCGTGTATGCCGTGCCGAATCTGCGCGGCGGAGGAGTCTACGGCGAGAAGTGGCACCGCGCCGGAATGCTCGGCAACAAGCAGAACGTGTTCAACGACTTCGCATGGGCCGCCAAGTATTTGATTGCCCAAGGCTATACGTCGCCGAAGCATCTGGGCATCCAGGGCTACTCCAGCGGCGGACTGCTCATCGGAGCCTCGATTACCGAACGGCCGTCACTGTTCGGTGCTGCCTACATCGGCCACGGCGTGCTCGACATGCTGCGTTACCAGTACTTCTCCGGCGGCGCGCTGTGGGCACCGGAGTATGGCCTGTCGAGCAATCCGCAGGCGTTCAAGTGGCTTTACGCGTATTCGCCGCTGCAGAACATCAAGCCCGGTACCTGTTACCCAGCGACGATCATCACGACCTCGTGGGATGACGATCGCGTAGTGCCGATGCACGAGTTCAAGTTCACCGCTGCGATGCAACATGCGCAGAGCTGCCCGAACCCCATTCTGCTGCGCACCACGCACGCCACCAGCCACATCTACATGCCGCTCGACAAGCAGATCGTCCAGAGGGCGGACGTGTGGAGCTTTGAAGCCTACAATCTCGGGATTCGAACCATTCCGGTCGCCGCCGAGACCGCTCCGGCGCGAGCGCGCGGCACCCGCTGAAGGGGCCGAGGCGCATCTCCTGTCGGGCGCGCGCGAGGAGCAGGGCGGGGCGTTTGGACAATGCAGGGCATATCTCTTATGCTGGCCGCGACGGCTTGCGGCCGCCAATTAGATTCGTGTGAAGGGGGAATGCATGGCAGGTCCAGCCAAACTCAGGCGTGATGCGGGAGTCATCGGCCTTCTGTATGCCAGCCTGGGCAGCATCATCGGGTCAGGATGGCTGTTCGGTGCCCTGCATGCGTCGGTGCAGGCTGGCCCGCGCAGCGTCTACTCCTGGGTGATCGGCGGCGTCGCCATACTGTTCCTCGCCTTCGTGTTCGCTGAGCTGTCCACCATGTTCCCGAATTCGGGCGCGCTGGTGCACATGACACATGTGAGCCACGGCGACCTGGTCGGAAAGATCTGGACGTGGATCCTGTTCCTCGCCTTCGTGTCGGTGCCGCCCGTCGAGGTCAGCGCGGTTCTGACCTACGCCAACAACTACCTGCCTGGATTGATTCATCCCCATAGCGGTCTGATGACCAGTGTCGGTACGGCCTGGGCGGCGGTGCTGCTCGCCGGGGTCGTGGCGCTCAACTTCCTCGCCGTCCGCTGGGTGATTGCCATCAACAGCGCGGCGACCTGGTGGAAGCTCATCATCCCGATTGCGACGATCGTGATCCTCATGGTCTACTCCTTCCACCCCCACAACCTGGTGGCGCACGTGCACAGCACCCCGGTCAGCGGGGTGTTCACGGCCGTGGCCACCGCCGGCATCGTATTCAGCTTCTTCGGTTTCCAGCAGGCGATCGCGTTGGCCGGGGAGACGCGCAATCCGAGTCGATACGTACCGATCGCGCTCATCAGCTCGGTGCTCATCGGCATCCTGATCTACGTCGGGTTGCAGGTGTCGTTCATCACGGCGCTCAATCCCCGGGACATCAGCGGGGGCTGGGCTCACCTGCACTTTACCGGCATGTTCGGACCCCTGGCCGCGATCGCGGTGGCGGTGGGGGCCGTGTGGTGGGCGGTGCTGCTCTACGTCGATGCGATCATTTCCCCGCTCGGCACGGCGTTCATCTATGTGACCGCAAGTCCGCGCATCATCATGGCGGCCGGGGAGATGGGCAATGCGCCGAAGCACGTCACCCGGCTGAGCCGCCAGGGCGTGCCCTGGATCGGGTTGATCGTGACCTACTGCGTCGGTGTGGTGTTCTTCTTCCCGTTTCCGTCCTGGCAGAAGCTGGTCTCCGCCGTGTCGTTGATCACGGTGCTCTCCTACAGCGTCGGACCGATCATTCTGATGCGTCTGCGCATGGCGTTGCCCGATGCGACGCGACCGTTCCGATTGCGGGCGGCGAACGTGCTGGCGCCGATCGCGTTCATTGCTTCCAATTGGATGATCTACTGGACCGGCTACTCAGTGGCACGGTGGATGTTCGGCGCGGTGTTTGTCTACATCGTGGCGTACCTGTTCTGGTATTTCGGGGTACGCCGCCGGCCCCTGCGCGACCTCGGCTTGCGACAGGCGTGGTGGACGGTGCCGTACTTCGCCGGGATGTGGCTGATCAGTTATCTCGGGCCTACGGGGGCGATGGGCGGCTGCGGCGCGTTGGGCTTCTTCACGGGCATGTGGATCATCGCCGGGTTCAGCCTCGTGGTGCTCTGGTGCGCCGTGCGCTCCGGGCAGGGTCGGCAGGCCGCTCAACAGTGCGCCGATCTGATCAAGACGCTCGGCTCCAGCGGCGTGGATGCGCGCATGGAGAGCGGCGACGTGGAGGTCGCGCCCTGAGGGCAATGGCGACCGCTGATGGAAACGGGGCGTGTGTGTGCCGGGCGGCTGCCGGCCCCGGGCGCCAAGGCATTGGGGGTGCGATCGCGATCACGACGGATCCCGTCACGGCCTGAAAACGCGTATCGGCCGTACACCTCTGGACTGCGACGAGCTGCGCGAGCGTCGTCGGGTACGGCCGGGCTGGTTCGCACTCGCGGTCGAGCGGTGTGCTCACATGCAGTCGGGGATCGGGACGGAGCGGCCAACGGCCGCAGGGCCGGCAGAGCGAGCGCCTGAGAGGTGTCCTGGGGCTGTTTCGGTACGCGCCGTGCGGTGCGCGCGTTGATTTTGCCGGCGGATCGGCGTGCAATGTTTCGCGCCCGCGGAGCGTGCGGCCGCCAGGCGTGCGCCACCCTGCTGCGCCGCGGCCGGTGTGCCGCAATCCCGGTCGTCGCGATCTTTGTTGGAAAAGCCACATGAACTCGCCTCTCAATGCCGCTGCCGCCGGACAGGTTACCCTCGGCGGCGATCTGCGCGTCAATCGCCTCGGCTTCGGTGCCATGCGCATCACAGGTCCGGGTGTGTGGGGTGATCCGCCCGATGTTTCCGCTGCCGTGCGGTTGCTGCGCCGGGCTGTTCACCTTGGAGTGAATTTCATCGACACGGCCGACGCGTACGGCCCGCAGGTCAGCGAGGACCTCTTGGCTCGCGCACTCTATCCCTATCCACCGGAGCTGGTCATCGCGACCAAGGGCGGCTTGGTCAGACCGGCGCGCGAAGCGTGGAACCGCGATGGCCGGCCCGAGCATCTGCGCGCAGCCTGCGAAGGGAGCCTGAAGCGACTGCGCGTGGAACCTATCGATGTCTATCAGTTGCATGCGCCCGATCCGACCATACCGATCGAGGAGTCGATCGGGGAACTCGTGCGTCTGCGCGCGGAAGGCAAGATCCGGCACATCGGCGTTTCGAACGTCACGGTCGAGCAGCTCGAGCGATGCGAGCAGCTGGCGCCGATCGTGTCGGTGCAGAACCGTTACAACTTCGACGACCGCCAGAGCGAGGATGTGCTCGAGCACTGCGCTGCGCACGGAATTGCGTTCCTGCCGTGGGCACCGCTGGCGTCCGGCCGCCACGCGACGCGGCCTGAGCGCCGCCGGGCTCTCGCGCGCGTCGCCGAGCGGCGACAGGCGAGCGTCGCTCAGGTGGCGCTTGCATGGCTTCTGCAGCATGCTGCCGTGATGCTGCCCATCCCGGGGACGGCCTCGCAGACACACCTGGAAGAGAACATTGCGGCCGCATCGCTGCAACTCGCCGGGGAGGATTTGAGCGCCCTGCGTTGAGTCCCGGGTACGCAATGCACAACCCGTTGAAGCACAAAGGGCGCCCCCCCCAGGCGGTGCGGCGTCCGCGGCGGTGCGTGTCCGGACACCGGGCGTCCGTGCATAAGTAGTTCATCTGATGCGCCGGGCGAATCAGCGTAGGAAAGTGCAGGCTACAATCTCGGGCATTTGCCCAGGGGAGAATGTCATGTCTTCCAATCGCCTCAGACGAGCCGTCCGCGGAATCGCCGTGCTGTGTCTGCTCGGTGGTTTGAGTGCCGTGGCGAGCGCGCAGGTTCGCATTGGTGTGGGTGTCGCGTTGCCGGGCGTGCGGATCGGCGTAAATATTCCCGCCTATCCGAATATGGTG
>JAJZLX010000677.1 GCA_021850555.1 Pseudomonadota bacterium
TCCCTCGCCAACTGCTCGGCTTCCTGGTAAACACCCCCGGGATCGTCGGTGAAATGGCACTGCCCGCCCTGAAACTCGATGGCGGCGATCTTCTCGGCCGCGGTCGCCCGCGGCACCACCGCGATGAAGCGCAGGCCCAGCATGCGCGCGAAGTAGGCCTCAGACACGGCGGTCGAGCCGCTGGAAGCCTCGACGATGGGGGTATCGGGGCCGATCCAGCCGTTGCAGAGCGCATACAGGAACAGCGAACGGGCAAGTCTGTGCTTCAAGCTCCCGGTCGGATGGCTGGATTCGTCCTTGAAATACAGCTCGATGCCCGGGTAGTGCGGCAGCTCGATCGGGATGAGGTGCGTATCGGCGGAGCGGTTGAAGTCCGCCTCGATCCGGCGGACCGCCTGGTCCGTCCAAGTCCGCCGTCCGGCCTGATGTGTTGGCATCCGGCGAACTTATCATTTCGCGACGCTGCACGACAGTCCATTTGACGCAGATCAGACGACTCGTGCCGCGGGCGGCTACGCTTGTACGACACACCGTCGCGAAGGCCCGCCGCATGCGCCTGCTGTTGATCAACCCGAAGGCCCCGGAGAGCTTCTGGAATTTCCACTGGGCGGTGAGCAGGATTCTGCCCGGCAAGCGGGCCGTCAATCCGCCGCTCGGACTCGCCACGCTCGCCGCACTCTGCCCGCCGCACTGGCAGGTGCGTATCGTCGATGAGAACGTCGAGCCGCTGCCGCTTGCGCCCGAGGCGGACCTCATCGGGATCGGCGGCATGGGCGTGCAGTTTCCGCGCCAGCGGGAGCTGCTGGAATACTACCGCGGCAAGGGCTACCCGGTCGTCGCCGGCGGCAGCTACGCCTCCCTTTGCCCGGAGCATTTTGAGCACCTCGCCGACTCGGTGATCTGCGGCGAGGCCGAGCGCATCTGGCCGCAGTTTTGCGCCGACTTCGAGGCCGGCAAGCCGCTCGCCCTGTACCGGGAAACCGGTACGGTAGATCTGCGCATCTCGCCGACGCCGCGCTTCGATCTGCTCAAGCTCGATCTTTACACGATGGCGAGCATGCAGTTCTCGCGCGGCTGCCCCTACATGTGCGAGTTCTGCGACATCATCGTGATGTTCGGCCGCAAGCCGCGCCACAAGAGCCTTGAGCAGATCGGCGCCGAGCTCGACGTCCTGCGCGAGCGCGGCGTGCACAAGGTGTTCTTCGTCGACGACAACCTCATCGGCAACCTGAAGGTCGCCAAGAGCCTGTTGCGATTCCTCATCGACTACCAGGCTCGCCACCGTTACGTGTTCAGCTTCGGCACCGAGGCCTCGCTCAACCTCGCGCACGACGAGGAGCTGATGGAGCTGTTTCGCGCCGCGCACTTCCGCTGGGTGTTCATCGGCATCGAGTCGCCCGACGAGGCGAGTCTGCGCGAGACGCGCAAACTGCAGAACACGCGCGTGGACCCGCTCCCGGCCGTGCAGCAGATCCATGCGCACGGCATCGAGGTGCTGGCCGGCTTCATCGTCGGCTTCGACAACGACACGGTGAGCACCTTCGAGCGCCAGTACGAGTTCATCGTGCGCTCGGGCATCCAGACGGCAATGATCGGCTTGCTCAACGCCATGCCGCGCACGCCGCTTTACGAGCGGCTGCAAGCGGCCGGCCGGCTGCGCGAGCAGGACAGCAGCGGCGACAACACCAAGCTCTCCACCAACGTCGTGCCCCTGGGAATGTCGCACGAGGAGCTGATCGCCGGCTACCGCCGGCTGCACGAGCGGCTGCTCGCGGACGGCGCGATCGCCCGGCGCATCCGCAACAAGAACCGATTCCTCGGCAGATCCTCGGGCGGTCCGGCCCTGGAATACGGCGCGGGCGCGAGCCTGCGCATCGTGCTGCGGTTTTTCCGTCGCGGACTTCTGCCGGCAGGCCCGGTGCGCCTCTGGCACTTCCTGCGCAGCTTCCCTTGGGCGAAGCCATGGCAGATCCCGCTCACGCTCGGCGACTGGATCGTGGGGCTGTCGATGCAGGACTACGCCAAGCGGCATTTCGCCGGGACAGCGACCGAAAGTCCCGCGGTATGGAACAAGCGCCTGGTCCGTCTTGCGCAGGCGCTGCGACGCTGCGACGCCGGCAAAGTCACCATCAGCCATGGCGTGTGCGAGCGCGGCACACCGGTGCTGGCGCTGTCTTTGCGCGCCGTGCCCGGGCGCGGGCTGAGGCGCGCCGCGGTGCAGCTGCGCTCCCTGCTCAAGGAAACGCCCGCGCGGCTGACGCTACGCTTCGAGGAAGTCCGCGCGGCAGATGTGCCCCGGCTGCAGCGGCTCCTCTGCCGCCTGGCGCACTTCGCCGACAAGGTCTCGATCGAGGCCGAGGCCTTTCACGGCCTGGCCGCGCTCAATGCCTGGCCGTTTCAGGTGCGGTTGGCCGCTCCGGCGGGCACATGACCCCCGGCGACGGGTCGCATCAGGACGCGTACCCGCCCATCGATGCGAGCGCCTCCGGCCGCAGCAGAGTGATATAGCGCGCTCGCACCTCCAGCCAGCCCGAGCGCTTGAACGTCCCGAGGGCTCGGCTGACCGTCTCCAGCGTAAGGCCGAGATGGCGCGCAATGTCCCCGCGGCTCATGCTGAGGCGAAATTGCGTCGGCGACAGCCCGCGCAGCTCGAGGCGGCGCGACAGGTCCGCCAGGAAGCCTGCCACGCGGCCGCGGGCATCGCACGTGCCGAGCTCCGCCCGCAGCCTCAAGGACTCATCGAGCGCCTCTCCAAGCAGCCGCAGCACTTCACGGCGCAGCCCGGACAGCTGCTCGAGCAAAGGCTCGAGCCGGGTCAAGGGGATGCGGCAGTAACTCGTGGGCTCGAGCGCCGCGACCTCGCACGCATACCGGTCGCTGGCGAAACCCTCCAGCCCCACGATCTCCCCGGGCAGTACAAAGCCGTGCACGCGCTCCGTTCCGTTCATGCTGACGGCATATCGCTTGGCAGAGCCGCTGCGTACGACGTACAGAGCGTCCATCTGTGTTCCGGCACGGACCAGGCTGGCGCCCGCAGAGAGCTGCCGGCCTCGCTCCACGACGCCCTCGAGGATCCGTGCCTCCCGAGGAGGAAGGCGCGCCGGCAGACAGAGGGTATTGAGCGCGCAGCTGCCGCAAGAGACCCGCGCAAGCGCGCTCCGGCAGGAATCAGCGGACGAGGAAGCGCTCGTTTGCCGTTGATGTTTCATGTGAATTCTCACCCTAGCGCGCCCGGCGCGCAGGCCCAATCCGTAATACTGGCACTTGACACCGGTCAAACGCCATGGATCGCGTCTCCCCTACCATGGGCGTCATGAACCGCCTGTTCGCACTCGCATCGCGATTGCCGCCACCGCCCGGCGCCGAGACCGTGCCCAGTCGGCTCTTCACGCCGCTCTTCAATCACTGGGCGCGTGGCCAAAGCCTGGGCGAATCGCTCGCAGCGCTCGAAGGCAAACGGATACGCATCCAGGTCACGGACCTGCCGCTGAGACTGAACCTGCTCGTCGCCTCGGGCCGGCTGCGGGCCGGCACGGCCCAAATCCCGCCGCACGTCACCTTTCGCGGGCGGCTGCGCGATTTCTGGCGGCTCGCCACCCGGGCCGAGGACCCCGACACGCTGTTTTTCGAGCGCCGGCTCGCCGTCGAGGGAGAGACGGAGACGGGTCTTGCCATGAAGAATGCGCTGGATGCGCTCGATTGGGACTGGTCCCGTCACGTGCGGGCCGTGTTGCCGCTGCTGCCGGCCGAGGCGCTCATCGCGCTGGGCCGGCGCCTGAGACCCTAGCCGTGTGCACATAATCCTCGCAATAGCCGCCCGGCAACGCCGTGGGCGGACACTGCGCGCCGTGCGCGTCCGAGTCAAGCGCCGCGCGGAACGCACCGACCACTTCCTCGAACCGCACTGCCGCAACCGAATGCGGCGACAGCCGCAGCACATCCACTCCGGCGCGCCCGAGGACATCGATTTGGCCGATGAGGTTGCGCACCTGCGCCGATTGAGTCTGGATCCCATTGAGCGCCAGGAGCGGCTCGCCTTCGCGCGTGTGCACGGTAAGTCCGTCGACGTCCTCGGCACAAACGAAGCCGCAGTCGTCCTTGTGCCGGCGGCGCACGCGCGCGCTGAAGCACCGGGCGGAGAACGCAAGCGGCATCCTGCCGTAGGCGAACACTTCGGCCTCGAGGCCCGGGGGCCGCTGGCTGAGCAGCGCTGAGAGCGTGGCGGTGTCGAGCTCCACCGGCGCCACCCAGCGCCGCATGCCGAGAGACGAGAGCAGAGAGAGCGTCGCCGAGTTGTACACGTTCAGATGAGGTCCGGCGACGAACGGCCGGTCCCGCAACAGCTGCACGGCCGCCATGTCGTTGGCCTCGATGAGATCGGCCATGGCGACGGTGTGGACGAGGGAGGAGAGCTCCGACTCCGCTTCCATGAGCGCCAGAGTGGAGACCACCACTTCCTTGCCGGCGGCGGACAGGTCACGGCCGATGGCGATCCAGTCGGCGCGGCGCAGCAGCCGGCGCTTCGAGCACACGACCTCGCCGAGATAGACGATGTCGACCGGCAGCCCCGCGAGCTCCCGGTAGAACGCAAACACCCCGGATCGATCCCAGAGATAGAGCAGCGGGCCGACCGAGAGCCGCATGCCGGCGCGCCCTACTGCCATGGCCGGGAGTACGCACCCAGCGTGTGGGTGCGTCCCTCCGCCAGACGCTCCAGCGCCGCGCTCGCGAGGGCCTGGGGCCGATAGCGCTGCGGGTCGCGCAGGCAGGCATCGAGCTCTGCGCGCAGCATCCGCGTGACCTGTGCCACGTATGCCGGGCTGCGCTGGCGTCCCTCCACCTTGATCGCGCGCACGCCCGCGCTCACCAGCTGCGGCAGGATGTCGAGCACGTTGAGACTGGTCGGCTCCTCGAGGGCGTGCATGACGTTGCCGAGCGCCTCGAACCGCCCCTTGCAAAGCGTGGGATAGCCGGCAGCTTCTCCCGGCGTGAACTCATCGATGAGCACGCCATTCAAACGCACCCGCCGCCCTGCCCCCGTCTCCTCCCAGCGCACGGCATGCGCCGGAGAGCACACTCCGTGGGTATTCGGAGACTCCCCGGTCACGTGGGACGAGAGGGCGCAACGCCCTTCCACCATGATGCACAGACTCCCGAAGCCGAACACCTCGATCTCGAGCTGAGTGTGCTCGATCACCTGTCGCACCTGGGCCAGCGAGAGCACCCGGGGCAACACGGCGCGGCGCACGCCGAACTGCCGCTCGTAGAACTGCAGAGCCCGCCAGTTGGTGGCCGAGGCCTGCACCGACAGATGGCGGTTGAGCCGCGGATGCTGCTCATCGGCATATTGCAGCAGGCCCACGTCGGCAAGAATCACCGCGTCGGCCTCGAGACGGGCGGCCTCATCCACCGCCCGCCTCGCCCCCTCCCACAACTGCGGCCGTGGATAGACATTGAGCGCGACGAAGACCCGCGCACCGCGCCGGTGCGCATACTCGATCCCCTGGCGCGCATCCTCGGCGGAAAAGTTCAGGCCCGGAAAATTGCGCGCGTTGAGTCCATCGCGAAAGCCGATGTACACCGCGTCTGCCCCGTTGTCGACCGCGGCACGCAGCGCCGGCAGGCTCCCCGCGGGGCACACCAGCTCGATCGGGGGACGCTTCTTTTCGCTTGTCTCAGGCACGGCCGAAGCACTCCGACCACAACGCGTCCACGCGCCGCTCCACCTGCGGATCGAGCGTGATGGAGCGGCCCCATTCGCGCGCGGTCTCGCCCGGCCACTTGTGGGTCGCATCCAGCCCCATCTTCGAGCCGAGTCCCGCAACGGGGCTTGCGAAATCCAGGTAATCGATCGGCGTGTTCTCGATGAGCATCGCATCGCGAGCCGGGTCGACGCGCGTGGCCACCGCCCAGACGACCTCCTGCCAGTTGCGCACGTCGATATCATCGTCGGTGACGATCACGAATTTGGTGTACGTGAACTGGCGCATATATGACCAGACTCCCATCATGACGCGGCGCGCATGACCCGGATACTGCTTGCGGATGCTGACGACGGCCATGCGATAGGAACAGGCCTCCGCCGGCAGGTGAAAGTCGACGATCTCGGGGAAGATGCGCCGCAGGATGGGCACGAACAGCTCGTTGAGCGCCATGGCGAGCACCGAGGGCTCATCATGGGGCGAGCGGCCCATGTAGCTGCCCTGGTAGATCGCTCCGGAGCGCAGGTGCATCCTTTCCAGGGTGACCACCGGAAATTCCGCCCGTGAGTTGTAATATCCGGTGTGATCCCCGAAGGGCCCCTCGAGCGCACGGTCGCCCGGCCGGATGAAGCCCTCCAGGACGATCTCGGCGCCGGCCGGCGCATCGAGCCCCGTCAGCCCGCAGTTGACCACGCTGCTGCGCTCGCCGCGCAGCAGGCCCGCGAACTCGTATTCCGACAGCGTATCGGGGATCGGCGCCACGGCGGCGAGGAGCGTCGCCGGATCGGCGCCGATCGCGATCAGCACGGGGAAGGGCTCGCCGGGCCGGTCCTGCTGCCAGTCGGCGAAGTCCCCGGCGCCGCCCCGATGCGCCAGCCAGCGCATGATCACGCGGTTGCGGTCGATGACCTGCTGGCGATAGATGGCCACGTTCTGACGTGCCTTGCGCGGGCCGCGTGTGACGACCAGCCCGAGCGTGACCAGCCGCGCCGCATCCTCGGGCCAGCAGCGCTGGATGGGCAGGCGGCCGAGATCGAGCTCCGAGCCCCCGAGGGTGTTTTCCTGAAAAGCCGCCCGCTGGGTCTGTCGTGGCGCCACGTGCGCGAGCTGCGCGAACTGCGGCCAGCTCGCGAGCGCTTCGCGCAGGCTCGCGGGCCAATGCGGCTCCTTCAGCGCGGCGAGCAGCTCGCCCAGCTGGCGCAGATTGCCGGCGCAGCGCCCGCCGAGGGCCGCGTCGATGCGCCGCCGGTGCCCGAACAGGTTCCCGAGCAGCGCGTGCCGCGAGCCGGAAGGCCGCTCGAACAGCAGCGCGGGGCCGCCGGCCTTGAGGGCGCGCAGACAAAAGGAAGTGCTCTCGAGCTCGGGGCTGACCGGGGAACCGACGCGGCGCAGGTCGCCGCCCTCCTCC
>JAJZLX010000754.1 GCA_021850555.1 Pseudomonadota bacterium
AAAGGTTGTTCAGCCTCATGGTCGGCGGTATACCGCATCCTACCGTGTCCACTTCGGCCTCAGAGCGCCGGGCTGGAGAAGCACCCGGCGGTGAGTCGTTTTCACTTCACTTTGCGTCGTCTGCCCCGAAGGGCGGGCTGGTCAAGTCTCCTGTTGTCCCTCGTCGGTCAGGATGGCCGATGGGGGCAACAAGGCGGCGACTCGACGTACAGCTTGAAGCGGTAGGCCGGGGGGGGAACGCTGAGACTTTCGGGCTTCGACGCTCATGGAGGTACGTCTAAAACGGGACGCTATGGAGTCCAACTATGGACGTTCCGGGACGATCTGGCAAATCCGGTTTACGCGCAACGGGTTAAGTCCCCAGGGAGCGGACTCGGAGAACTGCACCTCGCTCGCGCCCGGCAGAGCCACGCTCAGCCGTCAGTCAGGCAACTGCCTTCAGCGTGAAGGCGACGTGAATTACTTCGTAAGGAAAGATCACCTGCCCCTGCGGCGTCTTGCTGAGAACACCCGCATTTAGCAACGCGTGTACGTCACCATGAACCGCCTTCACGTCGCGCTCGACCCGGCGAGCGATTTCGCGGATGCCGAGCGGGCCCGCTCCGGCCATCGCTTTCAAGATCTCCCAGCGTTTCGCAGTCAGCACCTGCCACAGCAACTCCGGTGAGGCAAAGCTGATGCGAGCCGAGTTCATCGCCCGCCGACCCGTCACGGTATTCGCCACCTCATCCAATGCACCCCTCAGGGAGCGCACCTCAAGCGTCATTGTCTTCATCGCGCCACCCCGCGACATCACGTTCGAAATCTGCCAGAAGCTTCTCCATGCTCTCGAACCGGTACGCACGCTCCTGGTCGCCAGCGTGCCGGTGATCACCTTTGCCGGCCTCGTTGTCGTAGCGTAGGACGCACTGCCCATTCACGACGAAGGCCAGGCGGTACTTCAGATCATGGGTGCATCCGCGCAGCGGAGTGCGAAGCTCCCAAACCACGAGTTCGGCGAATTCATGATCAGAGAGGATAATCCGCTGATCGACCAGCAGCCGCGCTCGCATGTTGGAAAGGATAACAACACCTAGAGCATGTTGTCAATCAATACAACAGCCGAGGGTGCCACGGCCGCTTGGGCAAGCCTGGCGTTCTCCCGCTCGAGCTCCGCGATCCGCTGGTGAAGCCGCAGCTGCTGCGCTGCCGAGTCGCGCTCGCAGCGCTTGATGGCCTGCGCAAGCCGCTGCTCGTACTCTTCCTTCCGTTCAGCGAAGCGATCAGCCCACAGATCTTGATGCGATCGCTCGCGTTCTTCGGACAGTTCAGCGCGCGCAATCGCGTCGGCCCGCTCACGCTCGGCCTCGCGCAACGCCGCTTGTAGCCGGGCGATCTCGGCGTCCGGAGTACCCTCGTAGCTCGGCGCCACCATGCGCGAGGTCTCCTCGCGCAGAATCCGCGCCACCCGCGCGTTCTTCCCCTTCGCCTGATACCGGCATCGAAGTTCTTCGGAAATTCGACGCACCGTGACACGCCGCTGTGTCTGCAGCAGCTCGCGGCACGTTTGCGCGATCACGGCATCGGAGAGCTTCTGGTACACGCCTCAAGGGTATCATCTGTTCCCCTTCACGTCGATCCGGTGGCCAAGACTCCCCAGGCGCCCTCCTCTTCTCCCTTGATGGCGATGTAAGCCATTGAATACATGAAAAATAATCCGCAGGAATGTTCCACGGAATGTTCCACGCTTGCGTGCTGACAACCTCGCCTCTCGCATCGCGCGCCCGCCAGACTGGCGCAGAAGCGCGCGACGAGCTCTCCTGCCCACGTCCGGTCCGGTCTGGTCGCTTGCGCGGCACCGGCCGCAGGCCGTGTTCTTTTTCCTGTTTCACAGAACTCCGGAAGAATCTCTATTTGTTATGCGCCAGCGCATAGCTCGTGATGTGCACCGGCGCTCAGTTGGGTCTCGCTGCGGCCATCCAGCCCGAGAGAACCCGTGCCGCGGGGGTCACGCCTGCCGCTCCGCGGGGTTCTGGGGCCAGTTGCCGGATGCTCGAGAGGGAGCCTGCAGGGAGCCCTTGGTCCCCTCCCCTATCCACTGGAGTCCTCGTTCCGCGGCCTGTCGATGGGGCGCTCCCGCCTCTCACGGAGAGGTTCACCGCCCAGTTCGGCGGCATGCGATGCGGTCGCGACCAGGCGCCCTCGCGAACCTTTTTCAGCGCGATGTGGATCGCGTGCAGTGCCGAGAACTTCGCGAGAGCGCCCTCTTCCGCGGACCACACGATCTGACGGCACAGCTCATCGACGTCGGTGCTCCCGCGGGCGGTCTGCAGGCCGCGCCGTAGGCGAGCGAGCTCAAGTATCGAGAGTCGGCGGCGCGGTCGTGGCGAGTCTGCAGCGGTACTCAGGCAGGGCGCTCGTGCTGGGGTAGCCTGCGGCTGGGGACGGGCGAGGATGGCGAGTAGCTGCAGCACGGTGCGCTGCTCTTCGGCGGTGAGCGCCGAGTCCGTATCGAACGCCATCGTGGCGGCGTGCTGCGAGAAGGCTTGGTCGTACCGGGCGCGTTCAGTCTTTGACATGCGCCCGAGGAGGGCGGCCTGAGCTCGTATGCGCTCCCGGCCGGAGAGGCCGACAAAGGGATCCGGCAACGCCACGCGCGGCGCAGGGGCATGGGCCGGATCGCTCGAGGGGGGCTCAGGTGGGCGACTGTCCTCGGGTACGAGCGGTGCGCTCGAGGCCGGAGGTCTGCGGCGGTTCGGGTAGCGGTCAAGCCCGCGGACGAGATCGGCCGGCAGGCGGAATTCAGTCACCGCGACGGCCTGCTGGTGGGGCCGGGCGCTGTCGCGTCCGGGATCGGCGCGGCGCAGCAGTCCGAGCCGGATGAGCAGCTGGTAGGAGCGGGTGACCGTAGAGGTGCTGAGCTTGCAGCGCGACGCGACGGCCGCAAGCGGGATCTCCGAACAGTGATCCCCGGAGATCATCCCGGCTTTCAGGTGAGTCAGCAGTACCAGAATGGCCGCCGACGGCAGACGCTTCCCGGCGATCACATCGAACAGAGGATCCGGCAAGTGAGTGTAGAACTTGTCCTGGACCAGCACGTCGCGTGGGTCTCGATTGCAATGCTTGGGCACAAAACCTCCCCTCAGCAGTGAAGCTGATTTACGAAAAGTCGAGGGAATTGCCGGGTCGAGCTTGACCCGATGCGGTTTCGCGTCTAACCTTGAAAGTGCTAGGTTTCTGAGGTTATGGCGGTTTACCGCTCAATCCCTGAAATTGTGAAAAGCCCCGCCCAAAGCGGGGCTTTTCATTTGGGCGGGTCGGGCATGACGCTACTCCTGGGTGGCTGAGAAGGAAGAAGAGGGCGGAAATTGGCGGTCCAGCCCAAAAGGCCGATTTTCCGAACCCCAGATGCGCGAAACCCCGGTCGAACCGGGGTTTGGTGGAGCGGATGAGCTCGTGACGCTGAGCGAGTCCTACGCGTAGGACTACGAACAAGCAGTGGTGGCGGAGGATGCCTGAGTCCTACGCGTAGGACTTGCTGCTGGCCGCTCACTTCGCACCCCCTCGGCGGCCCAGCTTGGACTGAAGACGCTTGGTGAGCAGGTCTTTGATCTCCTCGGAGAGCGCCTTTGCCGTATCCGGGTCGACATGCTTGCCGAAGCGGATGGCAATTCGTTCCTTTCGCAGGGAATAGGCAAAAGCGGTCCGGCCATCGATCTTGACCGTCTCGGACTGCGAACCCGTCTCCTTCGGCTTACGAGCGGACGCAGCGTCGATAAGCTGTCGCAAGACAATTTCCGGTGCGGGCCGATCGGGCCGTTTGGCGAGCTTTCGAGCAACCGCGATCACCGCGGCCTCGTTTGCCTTGAGTGCCGGGGCCAGCATGTACACCCAGCGCACTGCGATGACTCGCGGGTCGCCAAACGCCTCGAGGATCGGTTGCGGCAACCCTGCGGTCTGAAGATAGGAGGATACCGATTGCTTGCTTAGGCCGGTGGCCTCGGCGATCGACTGCTGATCAGGGAAGATCCCGCCCTCGAGCCAGTTACGAAACATGGCCCCCAACTCGTACGCCGAGAGGTCCTTTCGTGCTGCATTCTCGAGATACATGTGCAGCGCGAGCGTAGTGAGATCCTGTGCGGCCGAATCGAGTACCGCCCGGATCTTGAACGGGCATTCCCGATCCAGTTGCAAGGCCGCCTCATGGCGTCGGTGCCCGTAGACAACCTCGTAATCATGCTCTGGGTCACCTGTAACCGCTCGCACTGAGATGGGCATGATCTGCCCATCCCGAATGAGGCTTCTTTTGAGGGCGCTGAAGTCCTCGTCGCTTTCGATGAGGCTGAGTTCGTGCCGGTTGGCCTGAGCACTCCGCCGAATGCGCTTCGGATCGAGCGATAAGATGACGCCGCCCTCACGCCGTTCCTTCTCGAGCACTTCAACGCGTGCGGCAAAGCCCTGGGTCATCTGCTCCCCGACCTGCCCGATGAACGTGCGCGCAGGTCGAGCAGCACCCGGGGGAACCTCCGCAGCGGCTCCTTGCTGCTGCAATGAGCTGAGAACGCGTCTGGCGATGTCCTCACGCTTACTCACGCGCGCCCCCCACGGATACGAGCGGTCTTGCTGTCCATCGCCGCCTTCGACGGCCACTGCGCGCGAACGACCGCTTCGATTTCTCCGTTCACGCCATTGAGATACTCAATCGCTCTCGCGAGGGTACGGCGATCACCCTCGTACCGCTCGATCTCATAGGCGGTCTTAATGTCCGCGCCGATCTTGAGAATCGTCGTCAGGCTCATGGTATTCACCAGCACTCGTTTGGCGAACGCCGCACGCAGCCAGTCATGAATCGCGACGTGATTTGGGTTATTTGCTTCGTACTTTGCGATCAACAGCCCCAAAAAGTCGAAGCGCTTCGGCGCAGCTTCGTTCAGATCCGTGGTTCGCACCAGTTCGGTGAGTAGCTGAAAGAAGCTCACCGACGATGCGAAGTCCATCAGCGCCGGCGGTACCGGCATCACAATGCCGCTCGCGGCGAAAATCGCATTCGTCGTGAGAAAGGAAAGGGAAGGGGGCGTATCAAGGATAATGACGTCGTATCGGTCGCTCACCGTCGCAATGCCATCCGAGAGCACGCGGTAGAACCGCATGTTAGGCTCGGTGTTCTGGCGGCTCGCGAGGGCGAATTCAGCCCCATAGAGATGCAGGTTAGCGCCAATGAGATCGAGCCCGTGCCAGTAGGTCGGTCGAATCGCCGTCGCCAGTGTCCCGGTCCACTCCGGATTGGGTTCCCTTAACCCGGGCCCGCGAAGCCAGGGTGCAAGCGTCTGCTCCATCTCTACATCAGCATCCGGGCGCAGACCGAACAGTGTGGTGAGACTGCCTTGCGCGTCGACATCGATCATCAGCGTTCGATAGCCCCGCAAGGCGAAATACTGCCCGAGATGAATGGCCGTGGAGGTCTTGCTCACGCCACCTTTGAAATTAGCGACAGCAATCGTGACAGGCGGGTCTGATGCAGCTCGCCATGGCAGTAGGCCGAGTATTTCCTGGATCTTGTGTATTTCCTCGAGAGTAAATAGCCGGCGCCGAGTCGCGTTGCGCTCTCCCCCTGGCAGTTTCCCCTCGTCGATTCCGCGCTCGAGCGTTTTGCGAGATACTCGCAGGAGTTCGGCGACTTCGCCGAGATTCCACTTGCGAAGGACTTTGCGCTGCTCTGGCTCGATCGCTGCCTTAACAGCGATTTCCAGGATCTTCGCCGCAGCCTCCGCCATCTTCTCGATATCGTCGGCGTCGGCAGGAGGTATGCGGCGAGTCGGGTCCGCGGCAGCAGACAGGGACTCCGCCGTCACCGGCTCAGGATCGGCAGCCATTGACGTACTACTATTGGCCATGACGGTTGCATATCGGCCTGCGTATCATATCATGCATGTCGCATGGAACACAACTTAAGTACGAATCGATGCGACATAGAACGGACTGTACGTCGGAGCAGGGTTCCTAGGGTTGTCGGGGTAACCGAGAGGGTATCTCAAGGCATAGGGTCTTGGCTCGCACCATTAGGCCGCAGCGCATTGTCCGTACATTGTACGGGTGCTAGGCTACGCCCTTGACGATGCGAGGAGAGTCCAATGCAGAATTCAACAAAGCGCCGTAACGAGCGGCTTGAACTGCGGCTTACGCCGGCAGCGAAAGCGATGCTGAGACGAGCTGCGGAAGTCGAGAATAAGACGATCAGCTCATTCGTACTCGACAAGGGTCTTGAGGCCGCAGCGGAGTCCCTCGCGGATCGGCACGAATTTCGGCTCGACCCGAAGCGCTACGATGCCTTTCTCTCGGCACTCGATGCGCCGGCAAGACCACGGCCGCGTCTCGAGAAGCTGCTCACGAGTCGCAGCGTTCTTGAGTGAGCGAGTACGGGTCGATAGAGAAACTGCGACGCGAGCACATTCTCGAGAGCTTCGATTGTGGCAAAGAGGCGCTGAACGACTTCATCAAGCGCCGCGCATGGAACAACCAGCAGGCCAACAGCGCACAGACGTACGTTCTGGCGCGGAATTGCGTGGTGTCCGGCTACTACAGCCTCACCGCCGGAGCGATCACCCACGAGGCAGCGACCGAACGAGTGAAGAAGGGCCTCGCCCGACAGCCGATTCCTGCGATTCTGCTCGCGCGCCTCGCGGTGGATCGCTCACTGCAGGGCAGGGGAGTGGGACCGGCTTTGTTGAAAGACGCGCTCCTCCGCGCGGCCGGCGCCGCGGATACGATCGGAGCGAGAGCGGTCCTGGTGCATGCGAAAGACGCGGAGGCGAAAGGGTTTTACGAGCATTTCGACTTCGAGCCGAGTCCGAGCGAGCCCTATCATCTGCTGCTCATCATGAAGGACGTGAAACGGATACTGGGGAGTTCCTAGACGGACCAAGCGCTGGCATGCGAAGCCACCCTCAGACAGTGGCACCATCTAGGCCGCTCGGAGGACAGGTCCCTCACGAGCGCGAGCAGGGGAGAGGATGACGGATCACGCGCAAGGTCTCGCCGAGCCAGAAGGCCTCGCCACTCCATCGTCTGATGACTCATCCGCATTCAGCGGTCTCCAGGGCTTCTCGCAG
>JAJZLX010000641.1 GCA_021850555.1 Pseudomonadota bacterium
GCATGGTCTACCTCGATTGAGGATTTTGCGGCACCACTGACGCTTGGGGCAACCTGGGACGCATCGCGGAGCGCGCCACGATGCGGATCAATGCCCGCTGGGCCGGCGCAAGTGGCTCGGGCCGCCCCACCCCATCGCGCCCGGCAGCGTCACGCGCGTTCGTAACCGCGCCCCTTCGATCTTGCACACCTCCTGCTCGGTCACGGCGATCTGAGTCCCGCTCGGCGGCGATCGACTCCAGCGCCTCGTCCTCGTCCATGTGTTCGCAAAGCGCAGCGTACTGCTCGCGCTCGGCGGCCGTAAAGTCCGAAATTCGTAGCAGAGAGGTCATAATCCTTCTCCGCGACGTGGGCCCCGTGAAGTCGCGCACGACCTCTATCTGCGCGCTGTCGCACCTCATCAGCGCGGAAGTCCGAACCTACCTATTTTTGACGAGCATCAAGAGTCGGCGCTCCGCGCTTCTCCCCCGGACCGAGCGACTCCACTGCAGCGTCGCTCTGATGTCCCCGCGCACTGTCCTTTATCGCACCGCCGAAGCGCTGTGGCTGCCGCATGCCGCCGTCCTACACAGCGGCAACGCCACCCTACTCTTGCTCTTCAAAAGTCGTATGCCGCAACATCCCGCGCCGTCTACTGCCGCGCGGATCAACCGGCCGAAGCAGAACACTTCACTAGAAAGCCCGAGCCCTTGCACTCTAATTTCCGTCAACCAGGTATCTCAAAGTGATTGACAGGCTCCGTTCTGGCCAAACGCCCTACCTTCGCCGATCACTGCACAAGTCACCAATGGCCGCAGCGAGTGTGGACTCGCTCACCGTGCGAGAGACCGGTTCGAGCTTCACGAAACTCCCCATATAACCCCTCTCAATTAAGTGACTGTACCGGGCCGGTTCTTCCGAGACTCCTACTACCGCTGAGAGCATGTGAAAGACTCGCACTGCGACGCCAACGTGCTTCTGGAGGCAGTTCATCATCGCGAAATGCACGTTGGGGATGTGATTCCAGAGCACGAGCGCCGGCAACACTTCACCAACAGATACGCTCCCGGGGATCTTCGGCAGCTTTGGGTCGTCGAGCGGCCCGTCGCTGAGTATCACCTGCCGAAGCTGTTGCGCACCCTCGTCGTCGAGGTAGTCGTCTCCGAGCCAATACCATGCTAGCTCGTATGCGATCTTCAGCATCCCGCGATTCGGGTCAGTGAACCTGAAGCTCGGCTGATGGCAGACTACCGGATGCCTGACTTCGGTGAGACCGCGCGCGAGGATCCGCGAGACCGCCAGATCCAACGCGCTGCCGCTGAGCTCCGTGAGGCCCGCGCGTTTCCGCTCCCGCTGAATTATGAGCGGGATCTGGTCGGCGTCCCGAGAGTCGATCTTGATTTCGACATCCTTCGTACCGTCCGGCCGCCTCTTTTCGGTCCTGTGTCGAATGAGCTTCAGAGTAACTGTATTAGTGAGGGGATCCCGCCTCGCGATCACCTCTTGCCTTGGTTCATCGCCGACGATAGTACCCTTCCCAAAAATGTCGGCGAACGGATCGAGAGTATTTCCTCGCCTGTCCGGTATCTTGAGCTGCGCGCGGACCATCCTCACCAGCGGGTGCTGAATGACGCCGCGGTCTGCCCGTTCGTTGAGCAGCTCATTGCACGTCTTGCACACTCGGTCGATCGTCAGGGCCCCACCGATCGCGTCGGGGAAGACGTGTTCTTCCGAGGGGGGTGCCTCTTTGAGGCAAAAAATACAGAGCACCGCTCCGCCAACCATATTCAGTCGCAGGCGCCGATGCTAGGCGTGCGCGAATCAAAACTCAATCTAGTGCTTCCGTCCGCGCGCTGGCGCACCTCGTCGGCGCGGAAATACACACCTAGGCATTTTTGATTGGCATCAAAAGCCAGCTCACCGCTACCTCTCTCCATGACCGAACGCCGCGCCTTTCACCGCCGCGAATGAATATGACATAAGAGTAAGGCACTCTTTACACCCACTCGCAAATTGAGATACGCTGCAGGCGCTGAAATGGAATTCGGCTATGCGCCCTTTCTAATTGCGCCGACTAGGAACAAACACTGAATTTGCGACACGACCTCACGGTCGTGGACGAGCGTGTTTACCTGGTCGGCCCGACACTCGGAAATACCGGGGGCGCTCCGCAAAGCGCAGTTGACGGCCGACCGCTTGTACTAGCGGAGGCCGCGCGTGACGCCCAAACTTGATCGACTATCTCCCCGCGAAGCCGCGGTACACCCCCTTTCTCTCGCCGCCATCCGCGCCCCCGGTCGCTTGCGCGAGGCGCGGTCATGAGCCGTCGATCGACTCCACCGCCTCGCCTCATTCTGGAGCGCGAGCGGCGGCGCTGCATGGATCCGATGGAACGGTATGCGGAACGGCACCAACATCTCGAGCTTGGAAACCTCAGTGTCTGTGCATCCGAAGCGCCGGTTCCACCAACCGCCGCCGAACCCGAACCGATCTCCGCGCCTGAGTTGCCCGCGACGGACCGCACGCAGCACATGGCGCGCGTGTTCACTCCCGAGGCGATCGCCGAGGCTCGAGAAGTGCTCGGACCCAAGCCAACAAACTCGCGGGACGTTACCACGTACGTTCGCAGTGTCGCCTGCCTGGATCGCGCGCAACGTGACGACGGCTGGCGCTCGGTGCCGTGGGCCGGCTCAATGGAGATCGCCGACCCCTTCTCCGGCATGGGTCCTGAGTTCGCGAATTTTTCCGAAGTGATCGCACACGTGCGCGAGCAGTGGACGCTCGCGCGCCACGCGCGGTGCGCCGGCGAAGCGCGGATCGAACCGATTTTGGTTGTTGGTGCGCCAGGCATCGGAAAATCGCTCTTTGCAACGGCGATTGCCCATCGGATCGGAGAGCGACTGTCTATATTTTCTGCCGGCGGCGCCCAGGATGCGATGCAACTGTGTGGCACCGACGCGAGATGGGGCAACGCACGCACCGGCATGGTGTTTGATTTGCTGTCTACCGGCGACAGCGCATCTCCGGTGCTCGTCATCGACGAAGTAGACAAAATCGCACAGGAATCCACAGGCAGTCGCGACACGCCAGTCAACACCCTGCTCGACCTGCTTGAGGAGGACTCTGCCCGCCGCTACCGGGACATGTCGCTGCAGCTCGAAATGGATGCGAGTCGCATCATCGTAGTGTGCACGGCGAATGAGCGCGAGCGCATCTTGCCCCCACTGCTATCTCGCCTGACCGAGTTCCACATCACGTCGCCGACAGCGGAGCAACGCCGCGCGATCCTGCAGCGCCACCTCCTCCGGCTCATCGAGCGACACCGATGTCCGACCGGCATCACGTTCGATGAGATGAGCGCCGAAGCGGTACTCGCCACTCCCGACCTCGATGTGCGGGTGCTGCTACGCATGGTGCGCGCCGGATTCGCTTCTGCGCTCGCGACTGAATCCGGCAAGGTGATCCTCGCTCCGCCGCGGCGACGCGTAGCAAAGCGGCGGATTGGCTTCATCTGAGGTAACGCATGTGAAGATCCGCGTCCTGTCAGACCTGCATCTCGAGTTCTCGAACTGGAGCCCGCCGCCGTGCGATGAGGATGTCGTCGTCTTGGCGGGGGACGTCCACGAGGGACGTGCGGGCATTGCCTGGGCGCGCAAATATTTTCGCGACAAGCCCGTACTCTACATCCCGGGCAACCATGAATACTACGGACGGGACCTCGACAAGCTACGCGAAGGCTTGCGCGCGAGCGGGCGCGCGCACGATGTACATGTGCTCGATGGGGACGAGGTGATCGTCGACGGCGTCCGCTTTCTCGGCGCGACGCTTTGGACGGATTTTGAGATCGGTGGCTGCGAACCGAAGACAGTAGAAGCTGCGATGCGGCGCTGTCAGGAAGGCATGGCGGATTTCCAAATCATCCGCCGGTGGGGTTCGTCTCTGCGACCCGAGGACACTCGGGAAATTCACCAAGCGCAACGGGATTGGCTGCGGCGGGCGCTGATGGGCTACACCGCTCTCGGTGAAGGATTTACTGGTCCGACCGTCGTCGCGACTCACCACGCTCCCTGCGCGCGCAGCATCGCACCGCGGTTCGCGGGCGACCCCCTAAATCCCGCCTTCTGCAGCGACCTCACCGATTTGATCGGACCCCAAATTGCGCTGTGGATCCATGGCCACATGCATCAGTCCCACGACTACATCGAGTGCGGCACGAGGGTGGTCTGCAATCCGCGGGGGTATCTGCCGCTCGAGCCGAATCCGGACTTTGATCCGAAGCTGATCATCGAGGTACCGACATGACCCGGATGTTCAACGAAGTGGTCAGCGGCCCTGTTCAAACCGCATTAGGCGACGCAGGCTCGGCGCACCGACCTGGGCTTGCACTGAGAGGCCACGGGCGCTCCGCGCCCTGCGCGCCATCCCTGCGCCCGGAGGGCGGGCGTCCGTCCCGCCTACTTGCGGCCCGGGGGGCGGAGGACATGGGCGTACTTCGCGAGCAGATCGTCCAGCGCCTCACGAAGGTATGCGGATTGGGGAACCCTCGTCAGATCAGACAGCTTTCGAAGTTGAGCGACTGCCTCCGGCGCGAAGTAACCCGCCAACTGTGTTTGGTTGCCTTTCGATTTTGAGACCAAAGTCACACACTCCTGATTGCAATGACCTACGTGTAGGTTATACTGACTGCACCTTGATGTGCATATTAGCACGTAGTTGAGACGACACCACTATGATCCAGTCCCGTATCGCAATCCTTACCCTCACCGCCCTCGCGGTCTTTTCCCTCTCTGCGTGCTCGCGATCCGGCAGTGCATATGTGGGCACATGGGTGGGTCCTCACCATGACGTGGAAACCATTACCCGCCATGGCGGCATTTTTGCGATCCAGCAGGAAGGCCACGCCTCCACCAACTACTACCACCTGGACTCCCAGGGCGATCTAACCGACGGGGTGGTCATCGCGTCAATCGACCGGACGGGCGACCTGATTCTGCACAGTCCCTTCGGAAGTGAACGAATGCACCGCGGCCATCGTCTCTCGCCGGCCGCCCTGCGCGCGCTCGCCGCACGCCAGGAAGCGCGGCAGGCAAAAGCTGCCCCTATGCCTCCGCTTTGACTCTCTCACCTACTCACCGGAGATCTGCATGCTCACCCCGTCCATCCCTGCCGCGGCTACCGCTGTGCCCGCCCCCGCCACCATAGAGACTCTCTACGCAGAAGCGCAGCGGGCAGCGTGCTTCGCGGGAAGCTACTCGCGGATGGAGGTGATCGCCTCCTACTTCCCGCGGCTGCCCCGTCTCGAGTGGTACCGCCTCCTCGGCGAGCAGGGGAGCGTGTGCGATGACATTTCTGCCTGGAAGGTGTTTCTCATCCCCCTACTGGGTCGCGCCCAGCGAGAAGAGCTCAACGCCATGATGGATGCGCGGGAGCGCGAAGCGCTGGCCGCGCTGCCGACGAAGTTCACGGTCTACCGCGGCTGCTACGCATGCAATCGTCGCGGCCTGTCTTGGTCCACAAATCGCGCCATCGCCGAGACATTCCCGTCGCTTAACCGGTATCGCCGACGTGGCGACCAGCCTCTGCTCATCACAGGCAGCATCGCGAAACGGCAGGCAGTGCTGAAACTCGATCGCGATGAGTCGGAAATCATCGCCGCCAAAGTGCGGGTCCTCCGTGAGGAACCGCTGCCTCCTATCGCCTGACCTTCTCACTCACCACCCACACCACTGATCACTCTCACCCGGAGATCCCCACATGCGTAACAACGTCACCCGTATCCGCGCCCGATCCACCACGACCGCTGCTGCCGCCGCATCGACCCCCGCTCCGCTCTGCGAGGTGATCGACGCGCTCCAGGATGCTGAAGCACTCGTCGTCACTGCCATGAACTCTTCTTGCGCCGAGGGCGACACCCCCGAGGCAATCACGCTCGGCTTTGCCCTCGAGCGACTCCGCACTGCCTTGGCGGCCGTCGGCGGGATGCCGGCAACCCAGGACTAGCCACGGAACCCAGGACTGATCTGAATCCAGGACGACAGCCATGCCCACGATCAAATCTCGCACCCTCAGCATCCTCCTCGCCGCGCTCGCAACCGTCTCCCTGGCCGCTTGTGGCGGCGGGGGCGGGGGCGGAACCACTGCATCCAGCCCCGGCGGCGGGGCGACCGCGCCGAACGCAAAGCTCGCAAGCTGCACCGACCCGAACTACGACACATCGACCTACGCGGGCATCGCGCCCTGCATGACGGTGACCGGCCTCGCCTCCGGACAGTCCGTCACAGTGTCCGACGGCCAGAGCACGCTCACCGAGAGCAGCAACGGGACGTACACCTTCCCTGGCATCAGCAATGGCACCGAGGCCGGCGCGGCCGTGAACCCGACGGTGACTTTCAGCGTCACTGCCGCCACCGGCGGAGCCACGTGTTCGCTCAGCGGCGGGGGAGCCACCGCAGGCCAAGCGGCGTCGGCTACCGCGTATGCGTTAAGCGTGCTCTGCGCTCCATATCCGGCCGTGAAGCCGCAGATCCCGAAGATCACGACGATGCCTGGGGCGAGCGGCACTGCCCAGGTGATCGCATCACCTACGATCGTGCCGGTATACATCAGCACCGGCTCGCTCGCGACGGGTAACGAGTCGAACGATGCGACGTTCCTTAGCCAACTGGCGAACTCGCAGGAGTGGGGGCTGCTCTCGCAGTACGGCGTGGGGGCTGCCACGATCGACGCGGCCGTGACCGTCGACCCGGGCGCGTGGAGTCAGTACTACACGGTGAAGCCCTCGGACCTCAGCACCATCGCCCAGGATGTCGAGTCTCAAGGCGATACACTGTCGGCCAGCACTGTCCTCGTGATTTACTTGCCGCCCACGGTCGGCGCCGATCCCGCAGGAACGTACGGGACGGGCTACACCGGTACGGTGGCCTCTGGTAGCACGAATGTCCCCTTCGCGCTGGTGACCGACAATTCGAACAACGGGCAGTACATCGCGGCGGACAGCGTGTATTGGATGGCGGAAGCGGAACTGGTCAACGACGTGACCGGTGGAAATGGCCAGGGCTATGCCTGGATGTCCTCGAACCCGGACCTCTGGCTCGGT
>JAJZLX010000773.1 GCA_021850555.1 Pseudomonadota bacterium
GCGGCGTCCGAAGGCGCGATGAACGGAGGCGAAAGATGGCAGTGACGAAGAGCTTCAAGGAACTGGTGCAGCGAAGGGTCGCAAAGGACCCGGAATTCGCGACGGCGCTCCTGCGCGAAGGTATCGACACGATGCTGACCGGCGACGTGGATACCGGCAAGGCGATCTTGCGCGACTACATCAAGGCAACCGTTGGCTTCGGGAAACTTGGCGAGGCAACCGATACGCCGCCCAAGAGCTTGATCCGCATGTTCGGCCCGCGCGGCAATCCGCAGGCACGCAACCTCTTCGGCATCATCGGCTATCTACAACAGCAGGCCGGCATCGAACTGCATATTGCGGTGGCGCCACGCTAAACCGTCAGGATGGGGCACCATGCTCATTTGGCCCTCTCGCTATTTCCCTATTCCGAGGTCATGGCCAAGGTGAACAAGCTCGATCGCGTCCAGATGATTTCCTCCTACATCCAGCGACCTCGACCTTCTGGGAGCCAGCACTGACCGCGGGGCTCGGGGCGCTTTGCAGATGCATTGGCTGGCACCTCGATGCGCTCAGTGGCTGGAAGAAAAGATTGAACTGCGCCGAGCGACTGTAGCGGTACCCCAAGGGGCGCTGCGGAGAACAGGGTTTCTTTCGCACGGAGCCCAAGGATGAATATACACAGTTCGATAGCCCAGTCGGTCGACTTTGCTGATGGGACCGGCGCCGCGGGATCGCGGTGTGCAGGCGCGCCCGGCAATGGACAAGGAGCCAGGGGTGATCATTGCAGCTCAGTCAAATACGTGGTTCCCGTACCAGCAAGCACGTTAACTTGACACACGCCGGATACCCCGTTACTTGTTACAATAAGACGCGGAGCAGGGCTGCTCAATATCGCGTCGTCGGCCAACGCTGTTCCAACAGGCAACGATGCCATTGCCGTGCGGTTGCTTTCTCCGTCCGGCGTGATGGGGTGAGCATGGCCGGAACCAGCTTCCGCATCGGATTGATGTTTTCTTCGACCGGTCCTTATAGGGCCGTCGCACGCGCCATGTTGAATGGGGCGCTGCTGGCAGCCGAAGAGGTGAATGCCGAGGAGCGCATTCGGCTGGAGGCCGTGATCCGTGATCCGGGCGGTGATCTCGCCGCCTACCGGGCGGCGGCAGCGGACCTGCTTGGGCAAGGTGTTTTGCAAGTCGTGGGTTGCTACACCTCTTCCAGTCGCAAAGAAGTCATCCCTCTATTTGAAAAATATGACGGATTGCTGTGGTATCCATCTCACTATGAAGGCTTTGAAAGTTCTGAAAATGTCATATACACCGGCGCTGTACCAAATCAACACCTGCTGCCTTTAACGAAATACTTGATTAAGAACTACGGACCGCGCGTCTTCTGCGTCGGCTCCAACTACATATGGGCCTGGGAAAACAACCGAATCTTACGAGAGAATATTGTCCGGCGCGGCGGAACCGTTCTAGCAGAAAGATATTTCTCCATGAACGAAACGAATTTTGCTTCTATTATGGGGGCAATTTTCGATTCCCGGCCAAATTTCGTTTTTAGCACGCTGGTCGGCACTTCCGCGTATGCTTTCTTCCGCGCATTCCGGGCCGAAGCGGTTTCGCGCGGTATCGACCAGGCAGCTGATATGCCAGTTGCAAGCTGCAGCCTTTCAGAGCCGGAACTGGAAGCGATTGGTAGTGAGGCGGTGGACGGGCATTTGAGTGCCGGCGTCTATTTTTCGTCGGTCCGCAGTGCAGAAAGTGATCGCTTCGTCGGCGCATATACCGCGCGCTTTCCCGATGGCCCCGCCGTCTGCGCCGACGCCGAAGCGTCGTATGTTGCGGTCAAGCTGCTGGCTCTCAGCCTGGAAGTGGCAGGTGTAACCGACACTTCAGCGCTGAAGGCGGCAGTACGCGGCCGGCACGTCGCCGCGCCCCAAGGGGACGTTTGGATCGATCCAGAATCGTTACACGCTTGGCTGACGCCGCGCATCGGCCGTTCCACCCGTGACACGCGCTTCGAGATTATCGTCGAGGAACCGTCGCCGGTGCGACCGGACCCTTATCTGGTCTGGCATTCCGCACGTTTCGATACGACGGAGACGCGGCCCCGGCTGCGGATCGTACAGTAATGCGCCCGCGGTTGCTACAGAACTTTCGCGGCGTGCGAGCGTCGCTGTTGTCTGCACCCGGCGCTACCAACGAGGCGCTGGAGGCCATGCTGCTAAGACTCGGCCTTAGCGTCGCGCGGATCGAGCCTCCAGCGCTGCTGGACCTCGCGAACCTGCTGCCAGAGCGCGACCTGATCTTGGCCGACGCCGATCTCGGCCCGGAGCTGGGGGCCATGCTTTGCCCGGGGGGCGAGCCACCGCCAGTCGCAGTGATTGGGCTGACCAACAGCGACGCGCCGAGCCGACTGAAGCTGCTGATGGATGTCGGTGCCACCGCGACGCTGCGCAAGCCCGTGCATCCGTCTGCAGTATATTCGGCGCTATTCCTTAGCATCAACCAGTTCCTTGGACGGCGTGACCTGCAGGCGCGGCTCGCCGAGCATGAGCGCCGCCGACAAGGCCGGCGATTCCTCATCAAGGCGGTCGTGCGACTGATGTATGAATGCGGACTGAGCGACGACGCGGCCTACGATTTGCTACGCCGGCAAAGCATGTCGGCGCGGCAGACGCTGGAGCAGTATTGCGAAGCGTGGCTGACCACCGCTGAACGGCCTGATCAGGGTCGCGTGACAACAGGGAAAGGTGAAACAAATGCGTCGAATGTTACTGCATACTATCTTCGGAACGGCTCTAGCCACAGGCCTGCTCGCTGAGCTTTCGTCAGCGCACGCCGCGGACCCGATCAAGCTGGGTGTATTGGAGGACCAGTCGGGTGACTTCGCACTCGCAACCATTGGCAAGGTCCATGGCATCCAGCTCGCGACCGACGAGATCAACGCCGCTGGCGGCATCGCGGGGCGCAAGATCGAGCTGGTGATTTACGACACCCAGTCGGACAACACGCGCTACCAGGAATTCATGCGACGCGTGCTGCAACGCGACAAGGTGGACGTGGTGTTCGCCGGGTTCTCCAGCGCCTCGCGCGAGGCGTACCGACCGATCGTCGATCAACTCAACGGGCTCGCATTCTACAACAACCAGTACGAGGGCGGCGTGTGCGACGCACATATGATCGTCACCGGCGCAGTGCCGGAGCAGCAGTTCTCGACCCTCATCCCCTGGATGATGGAGAAATACGGCAAACGCGTCTACACGATCGCTGCCGACTACAATTTCGGCCAAATCTCCGCCGAATGGGTGCGCAACATCGTCAAGCAAAACGGTGGGACGATGGTAGGCGAGGAGTTCATCCCGCTAGGCGTCTCGCAGTTCTCGCAGACCATCCAGAACATCCAGGCGGCAAAGCCGGATATCCTGATGACGCTTCTGGTCGGTACCGCGCAGGCCTCGTACTATGAGCAGGCGGCCTCGGCCAACCTGCACGTGCCGATGGGCAGCTCCGTGAACGTCGGACAGGGCTACGAGCACAAGCGATTCAAGCCGCCGAGCCTGGCGAACATGTACGTCACCACGAACTGGATCGAGGAGGTCAACGATCCAAAGAGCCAGGAGTTCGTCAAGCGCTGGCACGCGAAGTTTCCTAAGGAACCGTACATCAACCAGGAAGCCGAGAACTCCTACACTGCCGTATATCTCTACAAGGAGATGGTGGAGCGCGCGAAAGGCTCGACCAAGCGTGACGATCTGCGCAAGGTGATTGCGCAGGGCGACGTGTGCTACGAAGCGCCGGAGGGGAAGGTGTGCATCGACCCCAAGAGCCAGCACATGTCCCACACGATTTACCTCGCGCGCGTGGGGGAGGATCACTCGATCACGTTTCCCAAGGTGTGGCACGACGTCAAACCGTACTGGCTCGGCGAGGCCGGATGCGACCTGACCAAGAACAATCCCAACGCGCAGTACACGCCGAGTAACCCGCCGCCGAAGTAATTCGGCAAACTGGGGGGCGCGCACGCCCCCCGGACTCCTTCCCACCTGAACACAGAGATATCCGGCCCCAAGCATGACCGTACTCGCCGTCCTTTTCAGCGTCCTCTACCAGACGGGAGATGCGTTCGCGTTCCTCGTCCTCAGCGCCTGCGGACTCGCGATCGTGTTCGGTATGATGGGCGTGATCAATCTCGCGCATGGCGAGTTGATCATGTGCGGCGCCTATTTCAGCGTCAGCGCGGCACGGGCCGGCCTGCCTCTGCCGGCGGCCATCCTCGCCGGCGGTGTGGCGGCGGGACTGGTCGGCATCGTGATGGAGCGGCTCGTGCTGCGGCATCTATATGCGCGCCCGCTCGACACGATCGTCGCCACCTGGGGAATCAGCCTGATGGCCTCGCAGGGTACGCTGATCATGCTAGGCCCCAACCTCCCAGGCGTCGGCACGCCGCTCGGCAGCATTAGCGTCGGGCCGTATTCCTACTCCGTGTACCGACTGGTGTTGATGGCCACGGCGGTATCTATTCTGGTAGCGCTGTACCTGCTGTTCAACTGGACCCGGTTCGGGGTGCTGGCCCGCGCCACCATCCAGGTGCCGCACATGGCGGAGGCTCTCGGTGTCAACACGCGCCTGATCTACAGTATCACCTTTGGGCTTGGTGCGGCGCTCGCGGGCATCACTGGCGGGTTGTACGCGCCGACGATGACGATGGTGCCAACGATGGGAGGCACGTTCATCATGGAAGCATTCGTGACCGTGGTGGTTGGCGGCGCCGACGTGTTCCTCGGCACCGCCCCGGCCGCCGCCGTGCTAGGTGTCGTGAAAGCGGGGATGACATCGTGGGCTGGCCAACTGTTTGGGCAAATCGGCCTGCTGCTGGCCGTGATCGTGGTGATCCGCGTGCTGCCGCAGGGCATATCCGGCTGGCTGCTCCGGGAGCGGGCCTGATATGCTGCGCAGAATCTTTCAGACGCTGGAAGGCCCGCAGACCGCCGGGCGCGGGAAGCTGTTCTGGTCAGGTGTGGTGCTGGTGATCGCGCTGGCTGCACTCTATCCGCTCACCACCGACGGCTACACCGTCGGCAATACTATCTACTTCTTCAACTGGACCTTCATGGCACTCGGGCTGTGCGTGATCTGGGGCTACACCGGTGCGCTTAGCTTCGGCCAGACAGCGTTCTTCGGACTTGCCGGCTACGCCTACGGCGTGCTGACGCTAGACTTCGGTGCCGCGCACGGGATCACGCTGCTGGCGCTGCTCGCCGCCGTCGCACTGGCGGCCGGATTTGCTGCGTTGCTCGGCTACTTCCTGTTCTTCGGGCGGATCAGCGGCGTGTTCCTGGGCATCGTCACGCTCTCGGTCACGCTGGTGTTCGAGCGGTTCATGGCGCAGACTGCCGGGCCGGAATGGCATATCGGGCCGGCGCGCCTAAACGGCTTCAACGGCATGAGCGGCATGCCGCCGCTGACCATTCCGTGGCCCGGCGGCAATATCACGCTGCTGCCGGATGTCCCCTTATACTACGTAACACTGGCGCTGCTGGTGGTTGTGTATTTGGCGCTGCGTGTGCTGGTGAACTCGCGTTTCGGCAACGTCCTGGTAGCGATCCGGGAGAACCCGGAACGCGCCACCATGCTCGGCTACGACGTGCGCCGCTACCAGCTTGCCGCCTTCGTCATCGGTAGCAGCCTCGCAGGGCTCAGCGGCGTGCTGTACACGGCGTGGGGCCAATATATCACACCGTCGAGCATGGGCCTGACGGCGGCGGCGCTGCCGATCGTCTGGGTGGCCGTCGGCGGGCGCCGCGACCTCACCGCCGTACTCGTGGGCACGATGCTCGTGCTGTCAGTGTTTCAGTTGCTGACCATCTATGGCAGCCAGTATGCTCTGGTGGTCATGGGCCTGATGCTGCTGCTGACGGTACTTCTGGCACCGCGTGGCCTGATCGGCTCCCTAATTACGCTCGCCGCACGGCGCCGGATACCTGGCGCATGAGTCCGTTGCTGGAGACGCGGGCGCTGAACAAGTGGTTCGGTGGACTTCATGTCACAGCCGATGTCAATCTGGCGCTGCGCGAGGGCGAGATTCACTGCCTGATCGGCCCTAACGGCGCTGGCAAGAGCACGCTGTTCCGCCTGATCCTCGGCGAATATGCGCCCACCAGCGGGCACGTGTTCTATGCCGGGGAGGACATCACCGCGCTGCTGCCGCACCAGCGCATCCGCAAGGGCATCAGCGTAAAGTTCCAGGTGCCGGGTATCTTTGGCGCGCTTAGCGTGCGGCAGAATCTGACGATTGCGTTGCAGCATCACCTTCAGGGCCACTCGCAGGCCGAGGAGATTACGCGGCTTCTGGACTTCCTCAATCTTGCCGATGCGGCGGAACTTCCAGCCGACAACCTCAGCCACGGACAGAAACAGTGGCTGGAAATCGGCATGGCGATCAGCCTGCGGCCGCGCCTGCTGCTGCTCGACGAGCCGACCGCCGGTATGTCGCCCGACGAGACGCACGCGACCGGCGAGATGGTGCAGCGGCTGAACGCCGATGGTATGACCATCCTTGCCGTGGAGCACGACATGGATTTCGTGCGCCAGGTGGCGCATCAGGTCACGGTGCTGCACATGGGCCGCATTTTTGCACAGGGCACGATCGCCGAGATCATGGCGAACGAGCAGGTCGCGATGATCTATCTCGGTCAAGGATACCACCATGCCTGAGGGCCCGCTGCTCGTGACGCATGGGTTGCGGTCAGGCTACGGTGGAAAGCCGGTGCTGCAAGGCGTGGACCTGGAGGTGCGGCAGGGCGAGATCGTCTCGGTGATCGGCCGCAACGGTGTCGGCAAGTCCACGCTAATGAAGACCCTGATCGGCCTGCTCGCGACCACGGCCGGAAGCATCAGGATGCGCGGCGAGAATCTGGAGGCGCTTACGGCGCATCAGCGCGTGCGGCGTGGCATCGGCTATGTGCCGCAAGGGCGGGACGTGTTCCCGCGCATGACGGTGGAGGAGAACCTGCGCGTGGGCGAGAGCCTGGGGCGCGGCACTGCAGCCGACTACACTACCGTC
>JAJZLX010000544.1 GCA_021850555.1 Pseudomonadota bacterium
GCGATCAGCATCCGCACGGGGTCGAGCTTTAGCGCCATCATCAGCGGGACCAGCTGATAGGGCCGAGGCTCCACGGCGATTCGGCCGAAGCTACGGAAGGGACCCGCAGCCGCGCGGGTCGAAAGTCTCGCGGCATCTCGCAAAAGCCGTCCAGAGGCGAAGTCGCCCAGGTCCTCGCGCGCCGGTAGAGAGAAGCTCGCCGACTGAACGGCCTCCACCGACGTTAATACGCCGGTGATCTCCTCATCGAGTCCGCCGACCGGCCGCAGCATCAGCAGTTCTTCGGTCGACTCGGGTAACACGACCCACTCTCGCCCGCGCGCATGGACCAAGGTCCCAGGCTTCGAAAGTGAATCAGTGCTCAAGGGAGCGGAACTCCGAAGATGTCGGGATGCTTGCGAAGGATTGCGGGCCAATCCTCCTTGTGGTGGAACCGGATCACGATGTAGCCTGCTTCCATCAGCCGCTGCGTGATGGCCTGATCCTCCTTCATTTGGTCGGGCTGATCATGGGGAGGACCATCGATATAGATCGCGGCATTCCACTCACGGTAATAGAAGTCAGATTGCGTGTACTGACCTGGCACCCGGTACTGGGCCTCATCTGGCAGGCGCAGCACGAGTGAGTCGATCAGATCGAGCCACCGTTTCTCGAGTTGACTGTCGCAGCGCTTGCTCAGCGCGGCAACACGTTCGCCGCGTGAACCAGCACCACCCGCTGGCCGACACACGGCACGCGCGAGCGCCTGCAAATGATCCCGGATCAGTGTCCGGTCGAGGTCCTTGTGATCAGGCTGGTTGGTGTAGTCGAGCAGGCACTCGTAGCAGGCTTTGCCGCAGGTCGAAGCACCCCAATCCTCGAGTGTGTCCGGGTCATAGTGGCAAAGCTCCAACGCGCGGCGGGCAAGTGCAGGTAGCACCGACGGATCTTCGGCAAGCTGGCGGAGCACACCGGCGCCACCTTCGGACGCCTCGTAGAAAAGGATCTCCTGGCGATCATGCGCCGATGGCATCGGCTCGCAGGAAAGCTCGCGCGGTTCCAATTGAAAATGCTGCTGGATAGCCTGCTTGAAAGCCGCCTGGAGTCCGGCCATTTCGGCACCGGAACGGTACGGTTCGAACCGCATGACGAGTGCGTTCTTCGTGTCTCTCACGAACGGCACGACACGCTGAATGCGTCCTTGCGTCGCCGCATCGTCCCGGTCATCGTCGTCCGTCTGATTGCGCGACCAGTAACCGCGTTCGAGGTCCAGATTGAAGCCGGGTGGCTGGTTGCCGCGCTGGTTCGCCCAACCCAGATTCATGCGAAACAAATCGGTCGCGTCGCCATAACTGAGGCGCAGTGCGAGAACCCCATCAATCGTCACTTCGGCATCCTTGCGATCGAGCTTGCCCCCGATCTCCGGAAAGCGGTACGCCGTAACCAGCCGGTAACCGAAGCGCTGCCGTTCTTCTTCGTCGCAGGTGATACGCTGAGCGAGCTTCAGGCTGACGTTCTGCAGCTGCACCAGGTTCTCGACCCGCGCAGGGCCGTCAAGCGGCGCACTGCACCGGTCGCATAGCTCGGCAAGGTTGTTGCCTTGCTCTAGGTTCGCGTATCCGCACTTGAGACATCGCTTCATGGTCTCCGTTACGAGATCGTGGGTCGCCTCGATGTTGTCGGACCCGAAATCAAGATTGACTTTGTAGACCCGATAGCGCGCGCCCTCGTGATAGATCAGCGCCCGCGGTCCAAACTCCGAGATGGCCAGGAACCGGGGGCGGGAGACGAATTCATCGCGACCCTTGCGCTGGCGCCGGCCGGGCACGTATGCCGAGAGGGGAAGTCGCGGAAAGTTGTATCCTGGCAAGAAACCCTCTGCGGCGAAATACCGATACGAGTAGAAGTCACCCTCGAAGACCCCTTCGGCTTCGGTGAGCAGCTTGATCTGACTCTCCGCCTGGGCGCGAAGCCTTCGGGATTGGTTGCGCTCCGCCTCCGGCCGCGAGTGGTCACCGATGATTCGGTGGTGCAGTTCCCGTTGCCGGACCGCCGAGCGATACAGACTCCGCCAACGATCGCACGCCGAGTCAAAGCTGCGCGCAATCTGATCGAGAACTTCCCCGATCCACCGATCATGGAACCATGCCGCAGTGGACAGCTCCGCCTGCAGACTAGCCACAAGCGCATTGGCCTTCGTTAGTGCCGCAGCACGCTTGACCGGGTTGCGCAATTCCGCAACCAATGTTTCCTTCACGGGCAGCGGAAGCCGGCCGTCGCTCGGTGTGAGATCGAGGACAGTGGTCAGTGTCTTGCCAAGATCGGGTGTGGCGGCTTCCATCCACACTGCGTGAATGTGGGACCGGATAAGATCCTGGTTACGCAGATCGATACGAGGAGGAGCAACCGATCCAGACACCATGCGGCTCGGTGCACGGTAGAAGTACTGGTCGTGCGGACTGCGGCCCGCACAATAGGTAAACACCATGGCCGGCTGCCCGCCGCGGCCGGCCCGCCCGCTACGCTGCGCGTAATTGGCCGGTGTCGGCGGCACATTGCGCAGGTTCACAAGATTCAGCTGCGCGATGTCGACACCGAGCTCCATGGTCGGCGAACAGAAGAGCAATGGTAGCTCGCCACTTCGGAAGCGCTCCTCGCGCTCTTCGCGATCCTCGGCAGCGACCTGAGCCGTGTGCTCACGTGCTTCGAGAACCGACTTCAGATCGACGAAGCCCCGGTAGCACTCCACGAAGTAGCGATTGACTTCCGGTGGAATCTCGCCGGCCTCGAGCAGACGCGTGCGATCGATCGGCCGTATCTCACCATCACCCGGCAACCATCGCAGCGCGTCGGCATTGAGCTGGTAGCCCGGATCGTCCCCTCCCCGCCCGCTGCGTACCTGCTCGACGATCCCATAGCGCTTCAGCGCGAGCAACAGGAATTGAATGCACGCATCGACCTGCTCCCGCCCGAACGGTTGGCCATGCTGGACGTGGGGCATCAGCGTGCGCTTGAGATAACGCCCGAACGCGCCATAGGAGGAGAGGAAGAACCCGGACCGATCCTGAGGTCGCTTCGGACGAGGATACGCGACCTCGGCTTTGGTCAACGCACGCGCATCATCGAGATACCATACTGTGCCTTCGAGAAGACGCGGCTGGGTCTGTTCGACGAGATCGAGCTGCTTCTGGGGGTCGAGCACATCGACCTTGACTGCCAAGGCTCGGCGCATCACATCGAGGAGCGTAAAGATGATCTGCTCCCGGAGGTCCGTCGGGCAGTCCCGAAGCGCTTCAGACACTTCGATGAACCGGTCATTCCCTCCATCCTTCACGGTGAATCCGGTCGTCCACAGGGAGGTCTCGCCAAGCAGTCCATCCTCGCCCGCAAGACCGTCGTATTCGAAACGCAGAAGTCCGCAGTCCTCAAGGTTGGGCGCGGTGACTCGCCAGCCCCTTTGAAGATCGCGATACAGGTAGTAATCAACCACGCGGCGCAGAGCATCCTGCGTGGCCGTGCGCGCCGGCCCGCGCACTTCTGAGTCTGCGGCATATTCCTCGAACGGCAGGTGCATCGCGTCGAAGACGCTGCGCGAGAGGTTCCCGTGCGACAGTGCGCCGGGGCGTTCCCGTGTCGCCTTGTGCAGCGCGGAGCGCAGCAGCGCAACCTGCACAAAGTCGTTGAAGTGCCCCGCCTGCAGCGAGGCATCCTGACGGTTGTCCGTAAAGCTCAGCAGCTTGCGTGCCTCGGGCTTCAAATCGCGGTCCTGCTGCAGCTCGAGCAGTGCACGCACCGCGAGGATCGTCGTCGCCGTGCTTCGACTGTCGACGCCCAGTGTTGCCAGTTTGTTGCGCTCCGAACGCTGGCTGCGCGTGTAGGCCACTCCGCAGGAGGGCTCGAGGCAGAACAGGAAGTTCTTCTTGATGAGCGCGACGGGAATGCCACGGCCCTCCGGAACGATTCGGCCGGTAGGTTCGACGAAGAGAGTCTCAGGCACATCACCGCGGGCGTCGGCGCGGATGCGCTCGACGCCCTGCGCAGAGGTATCCTTCAGAAAGTCCGGTAGCCGTTCGAGCACTGCGGTCCCATGGCCTCTCGGCCATGGGGACTGCTCGGACAGGTAGACATACGCATCCCCTGCCCCGTCGTCGTCGTACTCTCGCCGATCTTCACGCGGCAGCAGACTCTTTCCGTCTTCGTGACGCGGGACGAGGTTCTTGCCCTGGTCGTCCTGGACGACTTTGACGCGGTAGTACGCGGTACCGCAATGCCGGCAAAACACCAGCGGGTACAGTCGCTTGTCCGGCTCGCCTGGCTTCGCGTTTTTTTTAGCCAATTCGAGATGACGGACGGCCTCCGACTCAAGCGTGGCCCAGACCGTGTCTCCCCGGGTGAAGAACTGGTGCAGGCGGAACGCAAAGATCGGGAACCGGCTCGACTCACTGCGGTGCAAAGAAGAGCCCCGCAGGAGAAACTGTCGCAGAACTTGGGCGCATCGGTCGGGCGCCGTCCCGGTCAAGCGCGCAAGCTCTGCCGCCGCGCTTTCCTGGCCCTCGATGGGCTCGCCCATCAGGCGACGGGGCACCTGCCGGACCAGTTGTTCGGATCCCGGCTCCTCAGTCACGCCGAAGGTAGATTCGATCCATGATGCGAGTGGATGTTCGCGAAACGCCTCGTAGTCGGACGGTGGACTCTCGCCCGCCACAATGGTTGCCTTGATCGTCTCGATCGTCCGTGCGTCAGTCAGGTCGATCGGGCGTGTGGCGCGCTCGAGCGTCTCGCCGATCACCTGATCAGGCGTGAATTCGGCCCCGAAGAGCGATTGCGCGACGCGTGCCACTTCCGAGCGCTGCTCGCGCGTGGCCCCACCACTGGCCATGGTGGCCGACGTTCCGATGCAGATGGCGTTCTGGCCGTCGAATGCCTGGCGGCAGCGGCGGATGAGCAGGGCCACATCCGCTCCTTGCCGGCCGCGGTAGGTGTGTAGCTCATCGAAAACCAAGAACCGCACGCCCTGCGCGCCACGCACGAGTTCCCGGTCTTCTGCGCGCGTGAGCAGCAGTTCGAGCATCATGTAGTTGGTGAGAAGAATGTCGGGCGGCTCCCGACGGAGCGCCTCGCGCGCCTCGTCCTTCTCTTGACCCGTGTAACGGGCAAAGCGCACGGGAGAACCGCCTTTCGCGTAGCCCTTCTCCAGGAACTTACTCAACTCCTCGTACTGACTATTGGCCAGCGCGTTCATCGGATAGACGACGATCGCCTGAATCCCCCGCCCCGACCCATGTCTGAGGACGTGATCCACAATCGGCACAATATAGGTCAGGCTCTTGCCCGAGCCTGTCCCACTGGTCAGTACGTAGGAGCGGCCCTCCTTTGACTTGAGAATGGCCTGGCGCTGATGCTCGTGCAGTACGAGCTCCTTGCCAGTCCGGTCGGAATCGGTTTTGTCGATCCGGAAGATGCGAGCGCACTCCGGGTGCAGCACTCCTGTGCCGACGAGTTCATCAATGGTTCCCCCGGGCAGAAATGTGGGGTTGAGCTGCAGGAGCGGTTCCGGCCAAAACGCTCCGGTCGTCAGCGCGGCATCGACGAATCCATCGATTCTTGGGTCGCGGATCTTGATGAAGCTGCGCGTATAGCTCTGATAGTCGTCGACGAGACGCGCGCGAAGATCAAATACGTCCATAAAAGCGCACTAAAAGGTGCGGACAGCCGGGATTGCTTGTGTGCAGCAAGATCAATCGACTAGGGCAATCTCGTATCCGCTCCCCTCTCCAGAGGTTCTTCTTAAAGTCTTGCATCATGTCCGGCGTCCCATCCCGAGTCCCCAATAGCTAGCCGGAAGCATCCTGATTGGAACGCCAATTGTAGGGCATAAGAGCTTGAAATCCCAAAAATTATTTCGGGTGAGCGCACTCGATCGGTCGGCCGGCTCTGGCGGGACAATAGATTCATTCTGCTCCCCATGAGACGGACGCGCGCGAGGGCGTGATTTTCCGCCGGGTCTTGCGCGGAAGGCCACCGAGCCGTTGAGCGCCCCCTCCTCCGTGGACTCAATTCCGTGAGCCATGAATCGTCTGTGAGCGGAAGGTTGAATACGCATTTCTCACTCAGACAAATCCAATTCTTAGCCGCACAGAAGTCCGACGAGCGAACCCAAGAGTCACCACGAGCGCGTCATCGGCCAATGCGCGGGCGAATCCGACGCGCAGCATTCGAAGCAGCTCGCGGGTATCGAGGTCCGCCGTTTCAGCTGCCTTATCTAGACTGGGCACGTCAAGTTGGAGGTCGTCTCGGCAGTGGTGCCACTCGCGCAGTCGATCAAAGTAATTTGCGACGATCGCCCGGCGCTGTTCGGCGGTGGGTGGCTGAATGTAAAACTCTGTAAGGCGGGAGAGCAGCGGTCTGGAAATCAGCTCCCGCTCATTCGCAGTACAGATCACAATCAGCTTGGAGGCGTCCATGTTGAGCTGCAGTGACATGTCTCGATATCGACGAGCGGAGTCGAGCTCCAGAAGATCTAATAATGTGTTAACGGGCGTATCGGATCCATCACCGCTTCCGAATTTATCTACCTCGTCAACGATGAGGACTGGCGCGGCACTGTCGCCGGTCGCCAGCGCATCGAATACCATCCCGGTGCGGCTATTCGACCATCGGGCATCGCTGCCGCACAATTGCATGGCGGCCTGCGCACTGCCCGCCGAAAATACCGACATCCGCACACCGATCCGCTCTGCGAGGGCGGCCGCAAAATGCGTTTTGCCAACCCCAGGCGGCCCGAAGAGCAAGATTGGGTCAATGTGCGAATTCGCGGGCTCACGCGCCCGGCTTGCGCAGATCCAAGATGTCCGCAGATGCTCGATGACATCTGCGAAATTGGTGTATTCCGTACCGAACCCGGCGAATGGATCCGCAGCAGCACCCAGCCCCGCCCACGGCAGCGATCGCCAGCCATCGTCCCTCGCTGCTCGATCGAGCGCCTGCGTCGAGCGCGACAACGCTTCAGAACTGCTGCGCTTACCGCTAGGCGCATTGTTCTGTGTGCCGAGCAGCATG
>JAJZLX010000642.1 GCA_021850555.1 Pseudomonadota bacterium
GCCTGAGATGTACGTCCCGCCGGTGTGCGTCTGTCCTGGAGTCTTCGGTATCCCATCGCCAGGGATCGGCGTGAGCTACTGGCAGCCGACATACATCGCGGAGATCGAACGCAATGCCGGGTGCGCAGCCTCACTCGGCGGGGTGAGCCTGTTCTCGGGTTACTCGCTCGAGAATAGCGAACAGGCGTACATCGGCAGTGACCAAGGCGCGCTCGGGACCTCTGGGTCCACACGCATGCAGGTCCACTGGTATAAATACCCCCTGTTCTCGTTCTTCTCGGCGTTCAAGGATCTCGGATGCCGCTCGAGCGGCGGATTCGCGCTCGCCTACGTCACCGAACTCGATCCTACCTGGCAGAACGATCTGTGGGCGGGGCTGTACAGTCCGGAGGCAGGATTGTTCGGCAGTCTCGCGGCCAATTCCGCGTGCATCGCCGATGCTGTCGCGTCGAACGCGGCGTATCCGATCGATGCGCTGTTCTGGTGCGCAGGCTCCTGGGGCAGCGTCTATCCGTTCAGCGGAAACTCGAACGAATCGATCACCCCGTTCCAGGTGGATAACCTGGAACTCGGCAAGTTCATTGCACGACTCGCCAGGGAAGGACTCGCCTGGCAGACGATCGGGCCGTCGGCGATCTGCTCAGCGCACCCCAATCCTATCTGGATCAAGAGTCAGTACAGAGTCGACGAGGTTTATCCGGTGGTCACCCGCGGCGCCCCGCTTGTGATCGGCGCACTGCCCTTCAAGCAGATCCCCGGGCTGATCACCAATACGCCGGTGAATACGAGCATGGTCGATCTGATCTGGCAGGGCGTAGAGTGCTGCGTGAGGAGCTACTGATGCGCTGGAAGAATCTCATCCCAGTCCTGTTCCTCGCCGTGCCGGCATTCGCATCCGCGCATCCGCTGCGGATGCCGTTCCTGCCTGCCACGCCGCTCTCGGCGAAGGAGGAGGCGCAGCTCGCATCGATCGTTGGCCAGATGCAGCACGCCGCGGCTCACGCAGCTTCCTCCCCGGAGATCCAGTCGGACGTGCAACGGGTAAGCCACGCGGCAGAAACCATCGCCAATCCGGAGATGGATCGGCAGCGCGACCGGCTCCTGCGCTTCCTTGGCATAAACCCGCAGGGCACCACACAGCTCTACATCTTCGTGTCCTGGTCGATGCCGCTGCAGATGCTGCGCGCGTACGAAGTCGAAGCCATGTGGACAGGCGCTCCGCTCGTGTTCAGAGGCATTCCGAAGGGCACGACGCTGCGCACATTCATCATGAAGGATCTGCGCGAGCTCGTCTGGGGAAAGGGCGCCGCCGCGGACATCTCGATCGATCCGCGGCTTTTCGATCTGTACTCGGTCACGAGCGTGCCGACGATCGTGCTCTCTAGGCGCGTTGAGCGGATCTCCTGCGCGATCGCCACGGCGTTCAAGGCCGGCAATCTCGGCACGCTCTCGTACGATCGCTGCGCGAGGATGAACCCGCGCTCATTCATCAAGGTAGAGGGCGCAATCACCACCGCCTATGCGTTGCGAGAATTCGCCCGCAATGGGTGGACGCAGGCGAGGGTGTATCTCAATGCTCTGCGCAAGGGCTACACGCAGGGGATACCGGACAACCCGCAGCAGTCCGGGTTCACAGGCAAGTGGGACACGGTGCCCTTCCCGAAACCCCCGCCCCGCAGCTGATCGGCGGCCTGTCCAATCTGCTACTCACGTTCTCGCCAGGATCCGGAGATTTTTTCCAGCGTCATTCGCTAGAGAAGGCATACCCCGAAAAGTGCGGGGAGGAGAGGTACTGCGGTGAGCACGTTCGGTCAGATCTCGGTGCGCTATACCCCGAAAAGTGCGGGGACGAAAGGAGAGGGAAGGGGATGGAAGGAAAGGAGATGGAAGGAAAGGAGAGAAGAGTGATCGCCATTTTTATCCTCAGCCTCCTGCTGCTGGCGGGGACGGCTGCCTTCGCGCAGTCAGCACCCGCCGGCGGCACCTCTCTTGGGTCACTCGCCGCGCAGGAGCTGTCCGCTCAATCGAGCGCATCGGTGCGCGGGACATTCGGGCTATCCGGGTACAAGTCGCTCGCCACACCGGGGGCGAGCGGGGCCGCGGGCGCCGCATCGACGCTGAGCGGACAACTCGAGGTGAGCTGTGCGCTGCAGAAGGGTACAGCCGAGAGCGTCGCGGGCGTCGAAATACTCTTCGAGGGCTGTCACGTCGAATCCGGTGTGGTGCGTTCTGTCTCCCTCCAGGTCTGCGAGTCGAATCTCACCGGAGGGATGTGTTCGAGCTCAGGCTATGGCCCGACCACAGAGTACCCCGTCGGCAAGTACACCGCGCTCGATAACGGCTACCTCGGTATCGGCTGCGCAAACTCGACGCAGACCTGCCTGATCACTGTGAGCTCTCAGTACTCGATCGTGGGCACGGGCGCGCAGATCACCGCGCAGGCGAACAATGCGGCCGCAGGCCAGACGACCCGGCAGATGCTCGAATCGACCGTGCAGCAGGTACAGCCCTCGGCCGAGACCGAGGCGCAGAGCCAGGCCGATCAGCAAGCCGCGGCCGGCGCAGAGAACCAGGCGTACGCCGATACCGCAGGGAGCATCCAGGCATCGACTCCCCAGGTGAGCACTCCGAGCGGCCAGGCGAGTTTCCAGAATGCGCTCGTCGCCGCCGGCACCGCCACCGCGATATCCAAGAGCACGAGTGCAACGGGGCCTGCGCCGATCCAGGTGTTCGAAGGTCAGGACATGAGGTGCACCACCCCGGTGGGGCTGTTCGGCAATACGTTCTCGGCGAATTGCTGCGAACTGGACCTCACGCAGAGCGCGGATGGGCTCATGGGTCGATGTGATCAGGGAGAGATCAAGCTTGCAGCCGAGCGGCGTGCGCTGCGTACGGTGTATATCGGGTCCTACTGCTCGAAGGAGCGGCATCTGCTGTTCTTCTCTCAGTGCATCCAGAAGACCGAGACTTACTGCGCATTCGGCGGCATCCTCTCGAAGCTGATCCAGGAGCAAGGCAGGGAGCAGCTCGCAGCCGATGCCCGCTCGGCGAACGGCAGTGCACAGAGTCGAGCGGTGAACTTCCCGCTGTATCAGGACGCGGGCGGGTGGACGCAGCCCTTCACGCTGAATGGGGACGCGATCTCGATCTACGAGGCCCCACAATCCTGCACCACATCGCAGGGTGCCGACGGCGCGAATTGCCCGCTCTCCGAGCAGCTGTGGTTCGCGGTCTGTTCCAAAAGCGGCGGCTGTGGCGCACTGCCACCGAATCCGCAAGACGGCAGCACCACCTGGCAGGTTGCCGAGATCGATACGCTCTCGGCCACGGAACAGGCGCTCTCCGAGCATGTGCTCGCATCCGGGTCATGCGACAGCTCGAGCAGCGAGTGTGAGTATGTATTTACGGCCTGGCCGGCCGCGAGCGGCGGCGAGGTAGTGCTCACGAAGCCGCTGCAGTTTCTCGCGACCAGCCCTGCTACCGAGTCGAGCGAGGTCGTCATCGGGAACGATGTCGTCAAGGTGACCGATCCGGCGCTCACCCTGGGGGCGGCCTGGCCGGCGAGCATCCCCGCGCAGGTCTCAACCGACGGGGGGTTGTCGTGGCGGTCCTTCCAGCTGCCGCTCTCGATCTCCACTCCGATGTCGATCACGGCAAGCGGTTCGTCATCCTTCTATGGATTCAGCGCCGGCAGTCTCCGCCGGTATTGGAACCGTGCTCAGCAGGGACTGACGATCATTGGCAGCTGCGACCCATCGAGCGCGGTGTGCGAGTACTCACTCACCGGTGAAACGGTTGCGACCCCAATGCCGTGGGGTACGCCGAAGGATCCAAATTGCAATGGCTTTTCGGTCTCACAGCTCTCGATGCTCGACTTCTCGAAGATGAACCTCTCGCAGTGGGTCGATCACGTCAGTGGCGGGACATTCCCGACGCAATCGCAGGTCCTCACCCAGGCGATCTCGAGTGCGCAGTCCGGTGGGGCAGGCGCCGCGGCGGACACCAATCCGGTTCCGAGTGAGGTCGCAGTCGTCAAGCCGACGGAAGACATGGGCCCATTTACGGCGGTCGTATCCATCTCCCCCTGGTGGCAGGGCGATCTCTCCGGCCCGGATCCGATCTACGGGGTGAGGATAAACTGGGGGGACTGTTCACCGGACAGCGAAGCTTCACACTTGGTGTCAGGCGGGTTTCGCGCCTATCACACCTACCGCTCGCCGGCCTCCCCGGGTATGTGCGGTGAACACGGACCGGCCGGTCCGGAGGATCCACGCAACCTCACCGAGGTGATCACCCTGTGGGTGAACGCTAAGGACGGCGTGCACGTGATGCACCTCCAGGTGCTAAACGACTACTACAGCTATTCCGCGGGAGATTGACGGTGGCACTGATCGGCAAAAAGGACGCATGGGCACTCGCTTCCATTGGCGCCGGGGTGATGGCGACGAACCCGATCTTCGCCGGCGACCCACACGCGCTTGCCGCGATCGGACTCCCGGCAGCCGGCGCATCCTGGTTCGCCTGGAAGCGCGCGAGCGCCTGGCTCGATCGCACCGACACGAAAAGCCGAGAGGGATTCGTGCTGCCCTCCGATCAGCGCACGCAGGAGCACATGCTCGAGAGCGCTGGATTGAGATTTGGCTACACCCTCGATCACAACCACCCGGTCGACATCGATGACAACCTGCTGATGCGTCACACCGCGATCGTCGGGCAGTCCGGCGTCGGCAAGACGACGCTCGGGGAATTTCTGCTCTGGCAGCAGGCCGCGCGCGGCGGCGGGTTCATCTTCATCGACGCGAAGCTCGACTCCAAGACCCGCAACCGCATGGGGCACATGATGGACGTGCTCGGCCGGTCCGATGACTTCTACGTGCTGAACGTGGATGACCCGGCGAACAGCAACACCTACGCACCGATCCTCTCCGGCGATGCCGACGAGTTCGCGGATCGGTTGCTGAATCTGCTGCCGCTCGCGGAGAACAATCCCGGCGCGGACTACTATCGCCAATCCTCCGGTCTTGCGCTCACGGTGATCGGCGGGGCGCTCAAGGCCGCCAAGCTCCGCTATCACATGGGGGATATCGGCATCCTGCTGCAATCGGCCCGCGCGCTCTCCGAGCTCGAGCGCCTCTCCCCCTCCGGCAGCTCCGAGCGGCGCAACCTGCAGGTCTTTCTCGATCAGTTCAGGAAACGCACGCCGAAGGAAGGGGTGCAGATCGACGTCAACCGCATGAAGGAGGTGCTCGGCGGGACCGGCATGCGCATCGCGAAGTTCGCGCAAGGTAAATTCGGCCAGGTGTTCAACACCTATGCGCCTGAGATCGACCTCACCGACATCGTGATGAACAACAAGTGCCTCTACGTAATGCTGCCCACGATGGGCAAGGCAACCTCCGCGTTCCAGCTCGGCAAGCTCATCCTCTCCGACCTGCGTACCGCGGTGTACAACGTGCAGGGTTCCCCGGAGTCCAAGCGCCCGGACCCGCCCTTTCTCGTGCTCGCCGATGAGATGGGCTCCTACGTGATGAGCGCGATCTCGACGCTCTTCGAGCAGGCCCGCAGCGCCAATATCATGCTGGTGCCGGCGTTTCAGACCTTCGCGCAGCTCTCGAACGTCAGTCGCGATTTCGCTTCCATGATCATCCAGAACACCTGGTCGAAGGTGTTCTTCAAGTACGCCGACGACGAAGCCGCGGAGAAGGCCGCCGACATCATCGGAATGTCGAAGAAATACGCGAGATCCCTCTCGGCGAGCGAGAACGAGGGCACATCCGCCTCGAGCTCGAAGGCCTCCCCGCTCGCGAACAAATCCTCCGGCGCCGGGCTCTCTGAATCGTACCGCGAAGTCGAGGAGTACCGCGTGTCCCCAGAGCAGCTCAAAGCGCTGCAGATGGGCGAGTGCATCGTCATGAACGGTCCCAGGGTCTATCACATCCGTAGCCCCATGATTAAGTGGCCGAGCAACCTGCCCGACTACCGCGTGCTGCGCCGGCACACCGAGGTGCCGCCAGGGGAGAAGACGCTCAACTTCGAGGAACGCTACAAGCAGTTCCTGATGTCGGCCGAGGATGCGTTCGATGAATAACACCTCGCCATTGCTCGGCAGCGCCCATCACTTTCTCGCGCACAGCGATCATCCGGTCCTGCTGATCCTCGCCGTCGTCGTGATCGCGCTGTTTGTGCTCTCGAAGATCCCCGGGCTCGAGCATCTGGTCAAGCCATTGGTCGGGGCCATATTCAAGATGGGCGAGGCAGTAGTGGCCTTGCTCTGGTCCTGGGCGGTCTATTCAGGTCGAGCGCTGTTCCAGGCTCATCTCACCTTTCTGAAGCATCTCATTTTACCTGCGAGCGCCATCGATCCGACGGACAGCATGCGCCGCGAAGCCGAAAAGCAATAGGAGATCCATCATGGCAGACGATGCCGACATCGCCCAACACTTCGAGCAGCTCGAGCTCGCGCAAGCGCTCGCCTTCCGGCAGCACGAGAACCTTCCCCGCAGGGGCAGGTGCCACAACTGCGGCGAACCGCTCTCGCCTGATGCGCTTTTCTGCGACGCGGCCTGCGAGAAGGACTATCGGCAGCTCAGGCGAATGCGGGCACAGCGGGTGAGCTGAGCCGCAAGTAGAGGATTTCGAGCTTGTTCTTGGCTCAGTCCCGCTGACTGGCGATAAAATACCATTCACCCGCTGGCCAAGGGCTTCACCGATAGGCCGGTGCGAGAGAGCACATCATGAGCACCCAGACTGGGCTAGAACTTGCTGCGCTGATCCTCATTGTAGGGGCCGCAAGCCTGGCCCTGATCGCAAGGATTCTGTACAAACACGGTTGCCACGGCACAGTCCGCCGCTGAGCACACGGGAAAGCTACGTGTTTGCTTTGGCGCGATTGCGCTCGACGGCCTGCAGCACCTGCAGAGCCTCCTGGCCTTTCCACGTCAGGCACAGGAAGACGGGTTTGCCGAGTCTGTCGCGCTCGCGATAGAGAATGTCGCGCAGCTCGAGCATCCGCAGCGCATCGCGCTTCTC